>JAFCBV010000078.1 GCA_017610545.1 Candidatus Nanohalarchaeota archaeon
TTTTTGAGCATCAATTGTATTAGAGTTATTTTCCTGCATAACCATCACCCACACATAATTGCAATTTATCTATTATGCAATTACTGATTAGACCATAACGATTATAAATGCATTATGTGTACCTTGCCGATAGAATAGACATATTCGTTTTATGATTACTCGCGTAAAACCATAGCTCTGCCATCTTTACTATTGCCTTTACGCCTATAAGAAATACTCGAACCGGACCGCGTTCTGTCTAATCCCTCAACCCAACTTCCCCAAAACTCGGCTTTAAAATTTCAACAAATTTCTTCAGCTCTTCCTTAAAATATGGTTTCACTTCCTGCATCTTCGGATCAATCATTTTCTCTGAAGCAACAAACTGCTGCAAATAGTACCTTTTCGCATCCCGAATCCACACACCCACTTTCCGTGCAGTGTTTTCATCAAAGAATCCGGGAACAACTGTTGTGCGGAATTCATAATCAACGCCTGATTTCATAATAATTTCCGCGCTCTTTTTAACAAGCGCAACATCCACTTTAACCCCGCAAGATTTCCCGTAATCTTCCGGCGCCCCCTTTATATCCATTGCAATGTAGTCAAGAAGCTTTGCATTAAGCAGTTCAGAAAGCATTCCCAGATTCGTCCCGTTAGTGTCAAGCTTTACAAGAAACCCCATGTCTTTCAGCTTTCGTGCAAAAGAAGGAAGATCCACTTGGATTGTCGGCTCCCCGCCCGTAATACAAACCGCGTCAATCCATTTCTTATTTTCGAAAAGCGTCTTCAAAACAGATTCTTCAGAAATTCTTTCAGCAGTCTTAAACACAAGACCCGGGTTATGGCAATAAGGACAACGCATGTTGCAGCCACCTAAAAAAACAGTTGCTGCAACTTTTCCGGGATAGTCCACAAGCGTTGTTTTCTGTAAGCCCCGGATATCAGGCATACTAGACACCCACAGGAATCTCTTCAGGCTTTGTTGTCTTGGAAGGCGCAGCCTCAACGCAATTTGAGAGCGCCTTCTCTTCCAGATACTCTTTCCTGAATTTGTACTCTTCCTGCTTTCCTGCATTCCAGTTCTTGACAGGCCGGAAGTAACCGACAACCCGCGAATATATTTCTGTGTTCTTTCCGCATTCAGGACAAGTGCTTTGCTCGCCTTTAAGATATCCATGAGTATCGCAGACACTGAATGTAGGCGTTATGCTAAAGTATGGCAAACGCGTGTTTTGCGCAATCTTTTTCACAAGCGCCTTTGTTGCCTCTGCATCGCTTACGCGCTCTCCAAGAAATGTGTGAAATATCGTGCCGCCTGTATAAAGAGGCTGTATCTCATTTTGATGCTCAAGAGCAACAAGCACATCATCTGTATGGTCAACAGGCAGGTTTGTTGAGTTTGTCAAAAACGGCACATCTTTCCCTGAAGTTATTATGTCAGGATGCGCTTCCTTGTCAAGCCTTGCAAATCGGTAAGACGTTGATTCCGCCGGAGTTGCCTCAAGGTTGTAAAGGTTTCCGGTCTCATGCTGGAACTCCTGCAAAACATCGCGCATTGAGTTCAACACCCGCACTGTGAACTCTTTTCCTTCAGGTGTTGAGATATCTTTTTTCAAAAAGTTCATGCAACACTCATTCATGCCGCAAAGCCCGATTGTTGAAAAGTGGTTCTTCCATGTTCCAAGATATCTTTTTGTATAAGGCATAAGGCCGTTGTCAAGATTTTTTTGTATAATTCTTCTTTTTATCTCAAGAGAATCACGGGCAAGGCCCATCATGTATCTGATTTTTTCAATAAGGTCTTCTTCGTCCTCAGCCTCATATCCTATGCGGTTCATGTTTAGTGTAACAACACCGATTGAACCTGTGCTGTCCCCCGGACCCCACATACTTCCCGGCCTTTTCATTATTTCTTTCTGGTTTATGTTCAGGCGGCAACACATTGCCCGAATTGAGCTTGGGTCAAGGTTGCTCCCGACATAGTTCTGAAAGTAAGGAGTTCCGTATTTTGATGTAACTTCAAAAAGAACCTTTGCATTAGGGCTGTCCCAGTCAAAGTCGCGCGTTATATTATACGTCGGTATAGGAAATGTGAAAATTCTCCCGTTTGCATCACCCTCAAGCATGACCTCAAGAAATGCTTTGTTAATCATATCCATTTCCTTCTGGTACTCAGAATATGTTGTATCCATAAGTTTTCCGCCGATAATCACTCGTTCATCTGCAAGATCCTGTGGAACTACCCAGTCAAATGTCAGGTTAGTAAATGGGTACTGCGATCCCCAGCGCGAGGGTATGTTTAATGAAAAGACAAGCTTCTGCATAGTCTGCTTGACTTCTTTATAGCTCATGTTGTCTGCACGTATAAACGGGGCAAGAAGAGTGTCCACGCTTGAGAATGCCTGCGCGCCGGCAAATTCCATCTGCAGGCAGCCCATGTAGTTCACCATCTGGGATATAACGACATCCGTGTGCTTTGCAGGCTTTGCATCAACCTTATTCCGTATGCCTCCAAAACCCATAAGAAGAAGATTCTTAAGAGACCAGCCTGCGCAATAACCGATGAAGCCATGTGTCAAATCGTGGATATGCAGCCTGCCGTCCTTGTGTGCAGAACTGACATACTCAGGATATATTTCAGTCAGGGTGTATGTAGAAATAACTTTTCCGGCAGTGTGCAGCATAAGCCCTGAAAAAGAATATGCCTCGTTGCTGTTCTCATTCACATTCCAGTGTGCCTGATTGAGATATTCATTGATTATATTTTGCGCGTCAAGTACAGCAGACTTCATTTCACGCACTTTCTTTTGCTGCTGCCGATAAAGAATATACGCCTTTGCTGTTTTGACGTGACCGGCCTTTATGAGTACGCGCTCGACAATGTCCTGTATCGCCTCGACGGTGGGGGTACTTTTCCCGTCATGCTGATAATCCAAAACTGCAACAACGCGGCTTGCAAGCTCTTCAGCAGAAGCACGGTCTCGTCCGCCAACAGAATTTGCGGCTTTCAAAATTGCTTCAACAACCTTTCCTTTGTCAAAATTCACTATTCTTCCGTCGCGCTTTTTTATTTTTGTTATGGCTGAATATTCCATTTAAAAAACCCCCGTTTGAATATTTCTTAAAAACTACTATTCCTGAAGCGCCTTGATTTCGTTTTCAAATGACGCAACATCTGCAAATTGGCGATAGACTGATGCAAACCGTATGTATGCCACATCATCTACTCTTTTAAGGTGTTTCATCACAAGCTCGCCGATAGCCTTGCTTGCTACTTCGTTTCTCCCGCGGCTCCGTATACGCGACTCAATTTTCTGGACAACTTCATCTATCTTTTCTGCGCTGATAGAACGCTTCTCACACGCATGGGTTATACCGCACTTTATTTTGTTCCGGTCAAATGCCTGCCTTGTGCCGTCGCGCTTTTGCACAAGAATATTTTCGGTCTCAACGCGCTCGTATGTAGTAAATCTCTTCCTGCATTTCTCACACTCTCTGCGCCTTCTTGTGACTTCAAGTTCCAGAGTTTCGCGCGAGTCAACCACGCGCGTGTCCGGGTGAGAACAGTAAGTGCATTTCACGGAAAAACCTCAAACATACAATATATTGTGGGTTGTTTTCAATCGAATACAACACTTTGTAGTCTTTTGTTTTTCTGGTATATATACATTTAGATGATTACAGAATGTTTTTAGAACATATATTTCAAAAGAGAGATATTAAAATAAAGATATTTTGTTTGTATACGAAGTCAACTATGCGCCAACATCTTTTGCAGCCACAACACCACAAGGTGTTCTTTCTTCAAACGCCTGAACAGAGAACTTGTATACTTTTGTGCCTTCTGCACGCCATGCATCTGTGTCAGAAAGTCCTGCCTTCAAGCACAACTGCTCCAAAAATTCTTTTCTTTCAGGCAACTCGTCCCAGACCTGCGGAAGAAAAAGCCCGCTCGAATTATTTCGCTCAAGTATAAGCCCGTCAACTTTTGGTGTTATGGATTCTAAAATTTCTTTTTCGTCGGACGCCTCTATTTTTTGCGGCAGTGTCAAAACAGAAACTTCCACAACGGTTTTGCCAAGTTCAGAATTTTTCAGTGGGGCAAAACGAGGATCCTCAACCGCTGCCGCAACAGCAGCGCGCATAGTAGCATCCTTAATCGAAAAGCAGGGTTCAGAAAATCCAATGCACCCTCTAAGCTCTTTTTCAGGAAAAGTGTGAAGCGTCACAAATAGTCCGCGCTTTAAAGACAGCCAATCGTCGCAAGGAAACTCTGGCACGGTCTTTTTGTTTATTTGGGATTCTATGACCTTTCTTGCCTGCTTTACTAAAAAGGTTCCCTGTTCTGGAGACAGCATATAATTCACAGTATGTTTTTGTGAAGCAAATCATGAAAATCTACAACAC
>JAFCBV010000079.1 GCA_017610545.1 Candidatus Nanohalarchaeota archaeon
TTTGAAGCAGGTCATCTTGCACAGAACATCCACCTCAGTTCTACTGCTTTGAATCTTAAATGCTGTGCTCTGGGTGGTTTTTTAGATAAGAGCATAATTCAACTTTTGGATTTAAACCCAAAAAGTGAACTGCCATTATATCTGGTAGCAGTAGGAAAATAAGGGTGTATTCTGAGGTGAAAATAGCTTTTGGCAAATTAAGAAAATATGTCCCGAAGGGACAATGGAACTCTGCATAATAAAATAGAAAAATTTGGGAGAGCGATAGCGAACCTCTTAACCCTAGTTATGGGATGTGCGAAGCATTTTCTTGGTTTTTTTCTGTGGTCGGTTAAGAGAAGTTTTTCTTCGAGGCGAAGCCGAGACACACTGTCCGAAGAACAAGAACGCCCCCCGTCGTTGGGAAAACTTAAACTCAATTGAACTTAACTAGTAGCTTTGCGAAGTTTTTTGCGCAGCAAAAAATTTGGGTGAGCGAGGCGGTCTATCTAGCCGAGCGCAACCGCAAAGTTGCATGTTATGCGAAGGCGCGCTTGCAGACCAACGCGAAACAATGCGCCGTAGTTTCGTCCGCTCACAGGGAGTGAGTGCTGTCGTTCGGCTTGTGCAACCAATGACCGCTCGCGCTGTTTATGTCGTGTGAAATAATATCCGGCACAAGCCGAATGTCGTTTAACTCTTAGTTAGAAAACGTTTCTCTTAGAAATTGTGCTGGGGAAATGTTTTCTTTCCCCAATATGGAGTTAAGCGAAAGTGCGAGCGGTTGAACCAATGCAAGAAGCATAGTACAAAACCAATAACAGGCGGACGAAATTTCGCATAACAACAAGTTTTACGAAGTTTTGTTCGTAAAACTTGCACCCGTAGGTGTGTTATGCGTAGTTTTCAGCAAAACCAATTTCAACATTAACCCCAATCATCTTTTGGTTCTGATGAACACAAAAGAAAAAGAGAAATAGAAACATGGCTAAAGCCCTTTAAAATAGAGAATGTATTTCTTAGCAGAGCAGTTGTTTTAAGGAATTAGATTTCTAACGAACTTTCTTTGTCAGTAAATTCCTGCTGTCAGGAAACATCCATAAAAAACTTAGAGCAATACCCTAAATCTGAAACAGGTACATATTTGAGATACGATTCTTAAGTGTTTGCAGCAGGATCTCTGTCCTGCGCTGATTATACATCCATCCCGAATCGCCCAATTGTCTATCAAGTTACAATTCTCTGCTGAAGAAAACTTTAAAGCAACCTGAGAATAACAGGCATCAGATGATTGTTCAGAAAAAGCTTTGCAGTCTGCAATTTCTGCCTTAATATTACCTGCTTCGCTGCATCCGGATACTGCAATCAGGGCAACAACAAGTAGAAAATCAAGAAGACTATTTCTCATTGAAACCCGTTACTCTACTTTCACATCAACAATAATGCGAATTTCGCCGCCAATTAGCCAGTAATCTACCATCACACCTTCTTTTGCCTTGGCTTTCAGGTTATCAGGTATTTTTGTGTCAAACATTTCGTATGTCTCGGCATCCATTAACTGCGCACGGTCTCCATCAATAGATACAATCTGGCCGTTGCGCTTGTCAACTACGGGTGAAGGTACTTTCCCGTCTCCGGGGCGCATTATTACTCTTTTTTTGCCGTCAATTATTCCTGTTGCGGTTATCCTGCACTTTGCGTGCCCGTGCTTTCCGGGCGCAGAAGTCGCATTGTCAGAAACAATAGATGGAGAGTCATCTATCAGGATATACTTTCCTTTCTTAACGTGTTTTGCTTCTATTTGTTCAACATCCATTTAAATCCCTCACAGTATTGTTTTATGAGCTACAGGTTATATATTATTCCAGCTCAATCGCCGGAAGCTCTTCTTTCATTCCCTTTCTCTTTCTTATTGAAAGAGCGGTTTTGTCCTGCATATCTGCAGGAAGCTTCTCATAAAGTATGTCAACAAGAGACTGGAACCCGCGCCCGCCTGTTGCGGACTTGAGCGATGCTTCGAAGCCGAACATTTCGGCAACAGGAAGCTTGCATGTGACAATTGTCATTCCTGCTTCTTCGCCCATTTCCATTACCTGGCCGCGTCGGTTCTGTATCTCTTTTACAACACTTCCCATGTGTTCGGTCGGTGTATCTATGCGAAGAACCTGCTTTGGCTCAAAGAATTGTATTTTCCCATCAACCATTGCGTTCTTTAGAGCGCGCTTGATTGCGGGAATAACCTGTGCAGGACCCCTGTGGATTGCGTCTTCGTGAAGCTTTGCGTCTGCAAGAATTACCTTTACGCCAGTCAATGGCTCTGCTGCAAGAGGCCCTTGCGCGCATATCTCATTGAATGACTGGGTGACAAGCTCCTGGACTTCGTTTAGCTGTACAATACCTCTTGTTGCATTTACAAGAATGTTTGTGCCGTTTACAGACCAGATCTTTTTTATTTCGTTTCGATCCATGCCGGACGGTGCAAGTGCTCCTACAACAGCTTTTTCATCCTGCTTTCGGACATGCCCTTGCGGAACCTCGCCTGACTGCAGTATCCCGACAACTTCTTTTGGAAGTGCTTCAACCTTTATGTAGAATTTGTTGTGCTTGTTTGGTGACTTTCCTTCGTATTCCTGTGATTTATTCAAGACACTTTCTTTGTATATGACGATTGGTTTTGAGACAATTACATCTATTCCCTGCTCTTTTAGGAACCGTTCTACTTTTGCCTCAATATGAAGCTCGCCAAGAGCCGAAACAAGAGTTTCTCCTGTGTCTTCAGATATCTTGATTCTTATTGTAGGGTCTTCTTTTGATCTCTGTTTCAGAATTTCAATTAATTTTGGCAGGTTTTTGATGTCCTTGATTTCAATTGATTTTGTGACAACAGGTTCGAATATGTGTTTAATTTCCTCAAATGTAGCAACTTCTTTGTCAGGGTCGCATATTGTTTCACCTGATCCTGCAATGCCAAGGCCTGAAACCGCAACTATGTTTCCGCAGGGCATTGTTGAGACAGGCAGCCTTCTTGGTCCGTCAAAAACAGACACCTGCTGTGCGCGAAGATTTTTGTTTGCGCCAACAAGATGCACATCCTGCCCGTCTTTTAATGTGCCGCTGAACAGGCGGATTGTTGCAATATCCCCTGCATGGGGGTCTGCTTTCACATTTGTTATAACTCCGACAAGAGGCCCGTCGCGGTTGCACTCTTTCATGCTTTTTCCTTCAGGAGTCTCAACATCTCCGGTCCATATTTTCTGGATACGGTATTTTTGAGCCTCTTTTGGGTTGGGCGAATGGTCTATGACCATTTCCAGAACAACTTCGTGAATCTTTGCTTTTTCTGAAAGTTCTTTGAAGTTTTCTGTTTCATTGAGTTCGTAGATTTCCTTAAATGTGATGCCTGTTCTCTTCATGTAGGGGATTGACAGAGCCCAGTTTTTGTATGCAGAGCCAAATGACACTTTGCCGCTTTGCACATCAACCATCCACTCTTCTGCCAGATCTTCCGGCGCGTACTTTCTTATGAGGGCATTGACCATGTTTATGTGCTTTACAAAGCGCTCCTGCATCTGTTCCGGGGTCAGGCGAAGCTCATTTATGAGCCTGTCGACCTTGTTTATGAATAATGTTGGCCTTACCCGTTCACGAAGCGCCTGCCTGAGAACGGTTTCTGTCTGGGGCATTGCGCCTTCAACAGCGCATACAACGACAACTACGCCGTCAACGGCTCTCATTGCACGGGTGACGTCGCCTCCAAAGTCAACGTGTCCCGGGGTGTCAATAAGGTTTATGAGGTGCTTTTTGTCGCCGTGGGCGTAAACCATTGATACATTTCCTGAATAAATCGTGATTCCGCGCTCCTGTTCCTGCGCGTCAAAGTCCATCTTGACTGCTTTTCCTGCAAGTTCAGCTGAAAGCATGCCGCAGCCTGCGAGAAGATTGTCAGAAAGTGTTGTCTTCCCGTGGTCTATGTGTGCTGCTATGCCTATGTTCCTTATGAGTTCCTGATTCTGTGATGCTGCCCTGATGTCGTCTGCTCTTGCCATAAATATTTCACCCATGATCCTTTGGATAACTTAAAATACTGAATTAGAACTCAGATCTTTAAATTTCAAGATTCTTTTGGGCTGAAGATTTAATAAGATTACGGAAAAGTAACGTAAAAAAGAGTAAAAAGGTCCATTAGAAGCGAGATTGTGTGAGCGTGGATGTGTAAACTACGTTCCTCTAAAGGGTGAAACGTAATTTGGTTCAACTTATTACTCTTTGAGAACGTCTGTTGCTCTTATTTAAAAAACTTAACCCCCCATTACTGCAAATGCCGAAGACAAAAGATACTAAAGATGAAAAGCAGGTTCTCCCGGAAGTGAATATTGGAATTTTAGGGCATGTTGACCATGGAAAGAC
>JAFCBV010000080.1 GCA_017610545.1 Candidatus Nanohalarchaeota archaeon
AATTAGAGGGCTCTCTGAAATTATTGTCAAGTCGTAGCCGTTTTCCTTAACAACCTCTGCCAAAAGGCGAAAATCCGGCTGCTTTTCTGAAAGAGGGATATGTTCGCGCTCATTACCATTGCTGAAGCGCACGCAACTGAGGTGGCAGTGAATCGGGTTTTTTCCAAGAGCATCCACTTTGTTTAGAATACTTAGAAAATCATCCTTTGTTTTTATGCCGCCGCCTGCTCGTGCGTGTACATGCCCGAAGTCAATCACAGGAACAACTTTTTCATGCTCCTGTGCAAGCATTATCATCTCCTCAAGCGTACCGAATTGCTTCTGCTTCCCTGTTGTTTCGACACCAATCCTTGTTCTTGGATTGAATAATTTTAGTGAATCAGAAATCATGCTGTAAGCCTCTTCAGGAGTGCGACTTGAGTAATATCCCGGGTGAAAAACCGCAACACTTGCTTTGAGTGCGTCCGCGATATTTAGTGTCCTGCCAACATAATATTTGCTTTTTTCCTGTACCTCGCGGTCCTGCGAGGCAAGGTTTATGTAATAAGGCGCGTGGCACGACAGCAGGATGCCGAGGTTTCGCGCATGTTCTCCCACTTCTTGCGCCTTCTTTTCATTGAGATATATGTTTCTTACAAACTCAATTTCCATTGCAGACAGGCCAAGCTCTTTTACAAAGCGTATGCCGTCAAGAGTGTTGCCCCCCTTGCAGCCAAGTGGTATGCCTGCAGTGCCGATTCGAATCATGCTTTAAATTGGTTCTTCAGAAATAAAACAACTATTATTTCTTTCGCAGCACAACATACCAATTTATGCTGTTTACAAAAAAGAGTGCGCGAAGGCAAAATCGAATAGTGCCTGTCCGCGTGTATTTTTTGGATTCCTGATTCCAGTTGTATTTGAGGCGTAGTGCCTCTTTTACAAAGTCAAAATTTACAAACTTTCTGTAGTCAAGATTTAGGGCAATGTCGAGTTCCAGTGCTCCAAAGACGCCGTATTTTTTTCTGATTGTTCTCATAAGCTCATTTTCAAGTTCACCAGCAGCCTTGCGCACCCCGTGGCCTATCGGTTTTTCAAGAAAAAAGAGGGATGCTTCAATAGAGTACATCACGGCCTTGTTTGCCATTTTCAAAGCATTTTTTGGCGCGATGGATGCTGCAAATGCAGACATCGAAGAGAGATAAAACGGGATTAGGATGGCCTTCAGCTTTTCCCAGTGAGTTGCCTTGATTTTCATCTGCTTACGGATGTCGCGCCCGTAAAGTATTTTCCCCTCATCCTTCATTTTAGTGAAAAGCATTGCCTGCGAAGCAACAAGATTTGCGCCAAGAAGGAGTTCTTTCTTTTTGATTTTTCCGTTTTTCCAGTCAATGTCGCCTGGAGCAAAGACTTCGAAAGGAACATAAAGCCGTGTTTTTTTCAGGACTTTTTTAACATTATCCTTTTTGGCATCATCACCGACTGAGCAGACTTTGCTTAACAGCGTCTTGTGCTTTTTGTCAAGCGCCCAGAACAATTTGCCTGCGCACTCGCTTACATCGTTTGCGCGACCCTGTGTCTTTAGCTGGATAACGAGGTCAACATCGCTTATGCCTCGCTTCCATTCCCCGCGCGCTGCACTGCCGAAAAGCAGTATGAACTCTATGTCGTCACCAAACTCTTTTGCAAGCGCGGATGAGAACTCTTTCAGAAATAGCTGAACCTGCTTTTGGTCTTTCATTAATATCTCCACAACAAGAAAGCGCAATTACTATACTTTTTTCTAGACTTAGATGCCTGCTCTTGCAAGAATGAATAAAAGAACTATTGCCCCTGATATGCCGACAACTACTTCAGGTTTTATGGTTATTGATTCATGGTACTCGTCAAAATACCTTACGAGTCCGGCAGTTGATTGCGGCATGTAGTTTTTGTCTTTGGCCATGACAATACGTGTGCAGTCAAATATTTAAATCAATATTTACGCGCCGCATTTTTGCGCACCATAAAAACGTATGCAGCAACACCTATTATGAAAGAAATTCCTGTGAATGTGTAGATTTGCCCTGCTGAAAAAAGCCCGTAAAGCGGATTGCCCTGAAACGGGTAAAATGGACGAATGTCCGCGTACAGAGGGGCGTCAAGAAGTATGTGCAGGTAAACACCGAAAATGCTGCTCCAGAGTATTTTCTTAAAAGACGAGCGCTGCCCGAGCCTGAAAACATCCATGATTTTCCGAGTGGCATCTCTCAAATAGTATGCTGCTGCTGAAACCAAAACAGCAATTAGAGTTCCGCCCAAAAAGCTGTGAAAAAAGCCGTGCAGCGGATAATTCAGATTAAACAGCAGAATAGAAAAAGGCTCTATATCAACTGCAACGCTTGCTACCAGAAGTGCTGCAATATCAAAATATTTTGAGAAAAGCAGGCCAAATCCTAAGCCAGGACCAATATGAAATGGCGTGAACGGCATTTTTTACAAACCCCATGCTATGCGATAATAAAATTAAAAGTGCGAAGAGTAAGCCCCCTTCTGTTTGCCCGTCGTAAGGCCGGCAATAATGAGTCCGGCCCTGATAGGCGCTGCAGCATTTGACTAAGCGCAATTATTGCTTGCTCCCATGGATGCCCGTTTCACCCGCCTTTCGGAAAACGTCAAAGGATATCATTCTTAATCCGATGCGGTATCGTTTCTGATGCATTGCCCCGCATGTATGCGGCCTGGTTATCCAGGTGTACGGCATATTTGCCGGGAGGGGGGACTTTCCACACCCTGCAACTCGTTTGCCTGCTTTTTACAGCAGACAGGCGATATGCACAGGCGAAGCTGCCCTTTCGCACTAACAATATGGTGTTTTGCAGCAATTTAAACCTTTTCTTGCTGTTTTTCTCAAGAATATATATTGGCGCACTAAAATAGTCCTTTGTAGTGGTGCCGAACATGAATAAGATTTTGTTGCTGGTTGCATTGGTTCTTCTCGCAGTTGCAGCAGCAGATATAGGCACTTCCGGAAAAATAACGGGTTATGTTGTTCTTGCGACTGACAGAGATATCAGCGTTTCAATAAAGTCTGTTGAAATGGGGCGAATACTTTTTTTTGATTATTCGCCCGTTGTCGAAGTGTATGATCCCCAGAGCGTATCTGTGGAGTTCATAAATACGGGCAGCGCGTCATTTCAGCAGAATATTGAAATAACTATTATGGACATTAACCTGAGCTTTGTTGGAAACTACACTGATGATTATGTTACTATGTCGCCCGGCCAGACAAGGCAGTATAGCATACAACATGTCACCGACGAGCCCGGATATTACTGGATTCGTGCGATGTCCACCTTTTCTGAAAAGTATGTGGTCGCGTGGGGTCTTTATCTGGTGAATGGGACAAAGATATATCCTTATATTCCCCCAATTATCTTCCCTCCGACAGAAGCTGAAATAAGCAGGGCGTCTGCTGCAGTATATATCGACACCATGTATCCATACCTGTCACTGGAATATCCTTCAAACATTACCCTGACGCAAAACCAGTCAACTGTGACGTATGTGGCGGTGAAGAACACAGGGGATGCAGACGCAAGTAATGTTATACTTCTTCCAAAATCAGTTGGCATAAAGATCGACGTTACCCCTAAGCTGATTCCCGAGATTCTTATGTCTGATGAAGGAGTGTTTATAATATCCATCGACGTTTCAGAGGATACAGAACCAGGCATATATCCAATTGATTTTGTGGTTCTTGCAGATGATGCCCGAAGCAAAGGACATATGGATGTAATCGTCAAGCAACTTCATCCAATGGATGAGTTCAACAGTAGTATTTTGAATTATGCTTTTCTCCTAAAAAGGTTGAGAAATGATGCAATTAAGGCGAGTATCGAAGGCAAAAACATTACATCAACCTTATTGCAGCTTGACGAGGGCGATAGGTATCTGGACCTTGCGCGCACCTCTTTTTCAAAGAAGGATTATGACGAAACAAGGCGCAACCTTCTGATTGTAAAGGAACACATAGAAAACGCAGCCCTCGAACTTGCGCGAGCACGTGTAACGCAGTTGTATCACGCAGTATTTCCGATAGTATCGATTCTGCTGCTGCTGATTGCATTTGCAATTCTTACAATCATGCTTTTCATGCACCACAGGCAGCGCGCGAAAAAAGAGAAGGGGGAAGAGGGCGCACGAGGAGAGTTACCTGTTGTTGGGGGTGTGTGATGAGGATCGAATTGTGTGGCGGTTCCGCGCGCGGATTTTCTGAGTGCAGAAATATGATGAATTCGTACAAAGGATGAAGTCTGTCACGAGTGACATATCTCACCGGTTCATCAAGGTCATAGACCTCAATTCATCAAAAGAAAAAACTATATTTTTAGTGCTGTCTTT
>JAFCBV010000081.1:0-4348 GCA_017610545.1 Candidatus Nanohalarchaeota archaeon
AGAAAGTCGTGGCTAAGAAAAAAGTAGTCAGGAAAAAGCCAGTGGCAAGAAAGAAAAAAAAGTAAGAATTAAAATAATTCGTTTTGGAGGGGAGGTAAATATTACGTCCCTTCCCTCCAACTTACAAGATACTTTTTCTGCTCGTCTGTGAGCTTATCGTGTTTTATTCCAAGAGCATCAAGATGCATTAGTGCAACTTCTTCGTCAACCTCTTTGGGCAGGGTGTATACTTTTGCTTCAAGTTTTCCCCGGTTCCTGACCGCATACTCTACTGCAAGTGCCTGATCGCAGAATGAGAATGACATCACAAGGGATGGATGACCTTCTGCAGCTGCAAGGTTTACAAGGCGCCCTTCACCGAGAATATATATTCTCTTTCCATTCAGGATGTACTCATCCATGCTCGGGCGGATGTTTCTTTTCTTTGATTCCTTTTCAAGATTTCTCATGTCAATTTCTGCATCAAAGTGCCCGGAGTTTGCGACGATAGCACCGTCTTTCATTGATTTCATGTGTTCTATACTTATCACACTTTTATTTCCGGTTACTGTGAGGAATATGTCGCCTATCTTTGCAGCGTCTGCGGCAGGCATTACACGGTATCCGTCAAAATGCGCCTGAAGCGCCCTGAATGGATCCACTTCTACGACGATTACATTTGCACCCATGCCTTTTGCGCGCATTGCAACGCCTTTGCCGCACGGCCCATAGCCGGACACGACAAAGTTTTTTCCTGCGATAAGAATGTTTGTTGCGCGAAGAATGCCGTCAATTGATGACTGGCCTGTGCCGTAGTAGTTGTCGACAAGATGCTTTGTGTTTGAATCATTTACTGCAATCATAGGGTATTTCAGTGCGTTGTCTTTTACCATTGCATGTAGGCGTATTATTCCGGTTGTTGTTTCCTCGGCACCTGCAAAGACATCATTTAGAAGTTCTGTGCGCTTTGTGTGGATTTCAGTTACGAGGTCGCATCCGTCATCAATGGTGATTTGCGGCTTAAAATCAAGAACTTTGTTGAGGTTTTTGTAATACTCATCATTTGTTTCGCCGCGCCATGCATACACCTCTACGCCTTCTTCTGCAAGAGCTGCTGCAACGTCGTCCTGCGTAGAAAGAGGATTGCATCCGGTGATTGATACTTCGGCACCGCCTGCGCGAAGCGTGCGTACGAGAACGGCGGTTTCTTTAGTAACATGCAGCGCCATGCCAACGCGGATGCCACTCAGGGGCTTTTCTTTCAGAAAGCGCTCGCGTACCTTCAGGAGCCCACCCATCTGGGCTTCAGCCCATTCAATTTGTTTTTTCCCTTGTTCTGCGAGAGAAATATCCTTTACTTCGTAAGCCATAAAATCACCAAGGATAGTGTTACGGGAATCTTTTTATGTTCACTATATATGCGCTGTTGACAAGATACCCACATGGAGTCAAAAAAAATAATTATGCTCTTGTTGTTGATTGTTTTTATTGAGGGTGCGTACCTTTATGGTATGTCGCAAAAAGAGATGCCGGAATATGAAATTTGTGCGCAGGAAAAAAGCCAATATTGTACATATGATGGTGTGAACGTTTTCTCTGATTTGAATGCACTTCTTTGGGTGCGCGACAATTTGCCTGCCGGAGTTGGTTTGGTGGCTTGGTGGGACTATGGCACTGAATTAGAATCAATCGGCAATGTAAATCCGTTAATTAGGAGTCCGTCAAAACCGCTATTGAATACATCGGCTGATTTTATTGCAGCAAACATTTCTGAGGAAGCTGCTGTTGTGGATCCGGATGGAATTGTAAGGGCTGTTGCAGTTTTTATGACAACAACAGATGCCAAAACAGCACTTTGCCTTGCCGAGAAATATGGCGCAGAGTATGTATATCTTACGGCCAGCGATTTTTTCAAATATTCGTCTATTTATTTTACAGCCCGCGAAGAAAAGTTGATGCCTGAAAGCGAGTTTCATACAATCAACGAAATGTATGAAAAAGAAAGCATTAAGGAAATTGAAAAACTTCAGATGGATGATAGCATTGCAATTGAAAAATCAAAAGACGGTTTGTATGCGAGGCTTTACTTAAACGGAGATTACAATGGCCAGTATTTTGATTTAGTTTATTCAGACAATTTTTCAGGAGCGCCGTTTTTCTCAAGAGTAAAAATTTATTCAATAAATACTGATGCAATGCCGGAAAACTGTTGTTATCGTAGTACATGCGAGATTGAGGGGCGGCGCATTGCTCTAAAAACTCCTTCGCAAATGTCTTTAAGATATGAAGACCTGATGCAGGATTATTCGGTTAGGCGGATTGATGAATATACACATGAGAGTATATCTGAAAGCGAACTTGTGCATGGATGGCGCGCGGGACAATGGAGTGTATTTGAGACACGGGACGGCAAAAGCAGGATTGGAAATCGTATAGATGTCTATGACAGAGACCATGTAAATGAGCGTTTTGATGTTCTGAAAGAAGAGCGCGACAACATTCGCAACATGACTTTTGTCTCGGTTCCTTTGATTGGTGATGAAGTGGTTGCATATAATATTACGTATCCGGGCGCGCAAGTGCTTTACAGGATAGACTTTCGGAAGTATGATGTGATTGCAACAGTGTCTGTTCTCGGGCCGGAAGGAATTGTTTCTTTTGAGGATGCAATATGGTATGCAGGGGTTGTTGAGGGGAGGGTTGGATAATCCTGTTTTCAGCAAAAGTATTTAATAGATAAATACTACCGAGTTTCATGCAAGAAAAAATAATTCAGGCGCTCTTGAAACCCGAAGCATATCCGGATGATTTGAAAGAAATAAAGCACATTCAGACTTATATTTCGCATGTGTTTCTTACAGGAAAATTTGCGTACAAGATAAAAAAGCCTGTTGACTATGGTTATCTTGATTTCACTACACTTGAAAAAAGGAAAAAATTCTGCGAGCGCGAAGTTGAACTCAACCGTCTTCTCTCACCGAAAATGTATCTTGGTGTTGTGCCGATAACCGAAGATGGCGGCGAGATAAAGATTGATGGAAATGGAGTTGTTGTTGAGTACGCAGTGAAGATGCTTGAATTGCCACAGGACAAGATGATGTCTGAGCTTCTGTCAAAAAACCGTGTTACAAAGGAGCATATGGGGCAAATCGCAAAGATTGTTGCAGATTTTCATAAGAAAGCAGAAGTATCTGTGTTTGAAAACAAATATGGTTATCTGGATTCTCTTGAATTCAACTGGAAAGAAAACTTTGAGCAGACATTTTCTGCGCGCACAACCATGGTTGACGCAGGCGACTTTGATTTGATAAAAGAAAAAATAGAAAAGTTTATGCAGGATAAAAAAGAATTGCTCAAAAAAAGAATTGATGATGAAAAGATACGCCGTTGCCATGGTGATATGCACGCGGGAAACATATTTCTTGATGATGATGTTTTCATCTTTGACTGTATAGAGTTCAACGAGCGCTTTGTGCAGTATGATGTTGTTGCAGATGTTGCATTTTTTTCAATGGACCTTGACATGCGCGAGCGGCATGACTTGGCTGAAGAGTTTGTGCGTAAGTATGTTGGGTTGGGTGGGGATGACGAGCTTTTACAGCTTCTTGATTTCTACAAGTGCTACTATGCGTACGTGCGCTTCAAGATAAAGATGTTTACGTCGTCGGATGAAAAAATTTCTGAAGACGAAAGAAAAACTGCACGGGATGAGGCAAAGAAATATTTTGAGCTTGCCGGAAAATATGCGGGGAGATTAGAATACTAGGATACATTGAACACTGAAAAATCCTGAAGGTAAATTGCGATTGCAAAATTGAAAATTGTCTGGAAAATTACTTTGACTTCCGGCGGCTTTGACGGGTCTGCAGTTCTCTCGAATTTTATGTGTAAGGGATGTTTTATGGCTTGCACAATAAGCATGATTGTTACAAGCCCCATATTTTTCATCAAGTGCATAACTGCTGCAAGAACGCCGTCTATTATATTATCAAAAGAAGGCACTATAAATCCTCCGCCGATGTCTGCAGGCATCATGAATTGCCTCATGCTGTTAAGTGCAAGGGGTACCAGAAATAGAAATAAAAATGCGGTCACAGGTGCATAATGCAGCCCGATAAATATTGTGGATATGGTTATGAATTCAATGTAAAGAATGGCATCAAGTCCTG
The DNA here is from genome assembly GCA_017610545.1 of Candidatus Nanohalarchaeota archaeon. Lineage (GTDB taxonomy): Archaea > EX4484-52 > EX4484-52 > EX4484-52 > B79-G9 > JAFCBV01. The sequence continues at coordinate 4,149 of JAFCBV010000081.1, forward strand.
TTTTTATATAGAAAAGCCTAAGGGGGATCTTGTCAATCCAGATAAGGATGTATGCCAGGGCAAGCATCCATCCGCCAAGAACAAAGAACAATGTGATTCCTATAGGAAGTGTCGCCAAAACTCTCGGGTCCGATAGTATTCTTGTAGACATATGTTAATTGAGGGTATGACACTTAAGTGTGTCATTCTTTTGTCAGAAA
>JAFCBV010000081.1:4368-4713 GCA_017610545.1 Candidatus Nanohalarchaeota archaeon
AATTTGTATTAGTGGCAGCCACGGCAGTGCATGCATCTGGAATCTGTTGAAACATCAACTGCTTCAAATGAGCCTTTTGCACCGCAACTACATGACTCCGGTGCTGTTTCAGAAGGAATCTCCGCACCGCAGTTTTTACATCTAAACACTTGCATTGGTATCTTCCTGTTTTTTCAGTGTTTCTGTATATCGGCACTTGCCGCAGTATTTTCTGCCTTTGTTTTCTGCAAGAATGCTGGTGCATTTTGGGCAGACTTTGTTTTTTAATGAGGCTTTTCCGTCCTTAACTTCGTATAGCTCCCATCTCTTTACTTTTTTACCTTTGCTCTTGCTTTTTGGTTTCTT
>JAFCBV010000082.1 GCA_017610545.1 Candidatus Nanohalarchaeota archaeon
CTGCTTTATCAGGTTTCCTGTAAACTCTTTGTAATCGAGCCTTTCTGCCCCGTCCTTATGTCCTTTATACCTCGCCAATGCGATGTAGCTGTTCCTGAAAAATTCCTGCGGATTTTTCCCAAACAATAGGATGCCTGCATTTGTTGGTTTATTACCTTTAACACAACATAATGCCTCAAGCAATTCACTATCGCTTCCGGCAACTTTCTTTTTAATCGCAGACTCGTATTTGGGTATAAAAAACTCTTTCACAAACTCCCAGTCAATATCATTTAATTTCGCGCCATCACATATCTGCCCGTCCCAGTAAACTTTTTTACCGGATTCTTTCGCCAGCTTCCTTATCTCAGAAGCTGACAGCTGATGGCTCGATTTTCCCACGCGGATATAGGCCTTTCCCTTAAAGAAAACTGGTTTTTCATCGCTCTCTTTGGCTTCGATAACAACTACGCCTTTATCTCCGGCTTTAACAATAGATATCTTCGGAAAAACATGGTTATCTGTATGCGTTTTTATATAATTGGCCATATCTTCGAGAGTCTTTTTACCTGTCTGCACTCCAACAATTTCTCCTCTGTCACTGACACCGACAAGAATTATGCCGCCGCTTTTATCGGAAAGCGCAGATACACATTCTCCTATTTCATTCTTCAGGGAAAGCGATTCCTTGAACTCAACAGTTTCAGATTCCCCGCCCGAAATTATGCCTTCGACATCCATAAGATCCTTATTGAACAGCAATCGTTAAATTAAGATATCGTTTTACTATGCTTTCACTCGCAACGTTCTCCAAAAAACAATGCTAAAGAGATTTAGTTGAGAAACACATTGTAAAAGGCAAAAACAAAGAAAAAACCATAAGACCTGTTCTGGCTGCAGGCATACCGGAGTTTCCGTTGCCATAATCCCGCTTTGCTTGCGATGTTGAGTTTTGGATTCGTAATAAAGAATCTGATTTAAGGTATACAGATCTGTATATATACAGACCTGTATAGTTATCTACAACCGTTAAAACTCATTCCTTTAGGATGTCGCTGAAAATTCATTTGGACTTTTCGCGATATCAGAAATATCTCAAAATCACATGCGTGATTTTGGATATCCAGAGAATCTTCGATTCTCTCGGATTTCAAAAATGCTCCTGCATTTTCTGCATTTCTAAAACCCTAAAAATTCCGCAGGAATTTTGGGGTCCAGAAAATCCTTTGGGATTTTCAAGGATACAGGAAATACATGAAGTGTATTTCCGAAATATCTCAAAATCACGTGCGTGATTTTGGATATCCAGAAAAGCTACGCTTTTCTCGGATGTTGGAGCACAAGCGACTTCAGGGTCGCATAGATGTTTCATGATACTAATCGAAATTATACTATTCATGCCCTGGCAAGGCATTAAAAACCAAATAAATACCTAAACCAATATATCCTTTCTCACCTAAATCACTATTGTATGAAACAAGCCATAATACTTCGCCGCGACCTTAAGCTTAGCGCAGGCAAGGCCGCTGCGCAAGCCTCCCACGCATCTGTCGAGGCATACAAAAAAGCAGATGAGGAGTCCCGGGAAGAATGGGAATCAGAAGGGCAAAAAAAAGTAGTCCTTCGCGTACAAAATGAAAAAGAGCTTCTGGACCTATTCATGCAGGCAAAGCGCGAGAAACTGCCTTGCGCCTTGATAAAAGATGCAGGCCACACGCAAATCCTGCCGGGAACCATCACAGCAGTCAGTATAGGCCCTGCAGAAGATATGATCATAGACAAACTCACAGGTTCTCTAAAATTGTATTAGTGTTGGGCTTATGCTAGTGTTAAAAGACATCATTTTCTGGGCAATGTATTTTGTCTCATTCTACATGTCTGTTTTTATCATACTAACTCTTTTTGAGCGCAAAATAAGAAAGAACCCCCTACACTTAGGATCGCTCCCATATGTAAGCGTACTTGTCCCTGCATACAATGAGGGCGAAAGCATAGCCCGCACACTGGACTCCCTTCTTGCGCTCAGTTACCCAAAAGACAAGCTTGAGATCGTAGTCATAAATGACGGCTCAACAGACTCCACAAAGAAAATTGTAGAAGACAGATACACAAAACAAGGAGTGGTGCTGATAAACCAGAAAAACAAGGGAAAAGCCGCTGCAATGAACAACGGAATCAAGCGCGCAAAAGGCGAGCTTGTTGCATGCCTGGACGCAGACTCATTTGTGCAAAAAGACACAATGAAAAAAATGGTCGGCTTTTTTGCTGACAGCTCTGTCGCCGCAGTAACGCCCATACTAAAGGTCTCGAACCCACAAACCCTTTTGCAAAAAGCCCAGTGGCTTGAATACGTACTCTACACATTTTTGAAAATGATACTTGCATCCATACAATGCCTCAACGTAACCCCCGGGCCCTTTAGCATCTACAGAAAACAACACGTTATTAATGTCGGCGGGTTTGACGAAGCCTCAATTGTGGAAGACCAGGAAATTGCGTGCCGCCTGCAAATGCATCACTTCAAAATAATGCAAAGCATTGACGGCAATGTTTTGACAATCGCCCCGCGCACATTCAAAGAACTGTACGTTCAAAGAAGGCGCTGGTATAAAGGCACTGTAATCAATCTTTACAAGTACAGAAAAATGCTGTTCAACAGAAAGTATGGTGATTTCGGCATATTCCAGATGCCCTCCCTGCTTGTAGGCATCATAATGCCCTTTGTTATCCTACCTCTTTTCCTGTCATACACCATAACCCCCATAGTCAATTACATAAGGCACGTTCAGCTTGCAGGGTTCGATATGTCACTGGACTTTGACTTCAATATACAGAATTTCACGACAAACTACCTCATTTCCCTTGATTATGCCAAGTTATTTATTATTGTAATTGTTTTCTTAGTTAGTGTATGGCTTATGCTGCTTGCGCACAAAAGCACCCGTGAAAAGCTGGCTTTTTCAAGCGTGGTTCCGCTGGTGTTTTTTTTCATCATATACTACATACTTCTTTCATTTATCTGGGCAGGCGCAATGCTTGAATTTGTACTTGGAAAAAACAAAAAGTGGTAATTTATGCAGACAAGAATCACATCCAGCAAAAACAAGTATTTTGCCGCAGGGGTCGCAACATTGATTGTATTCGTGCTGGGCATACTTCTTGGAATCGTCATTGACCAGAAAAAATACGAGTATGTAACAGGCCTTGCAATGGAGCAGGAAGTAGAGTTCAACAGCCTGCAGGTCCAGTACCTTTATCTTGACAACATCGGCGGGCCAAACAGCTGCAAGGTAATCGAACAGACCCTTGAAAACAATCTTCGTATGTTTCAGCCCATACTTGAGCGCCTTATCGACTATGAAGAAAACAAGCAGTATAACAATGAGTACGAACTGCTCAAAAGAAAATATCTTCTTGCAAACATCCGCTATGACCTTCTTGCGCAAAGAAGCAAGGCAGAATGCGGCACAGATCTCGTGCGCGTCCTGTATTTCTACAACAGCGACTGCAAGATATGCGGAGACCAGGGATTTCTTTTAAGCAACCTAAAAGACAGCCTGGAAGACAAACTGCTTGTGTTCCCGATAGACATGGACTTTACAAAAGAGCCAATACTTTCTGTACTAAGCACACAGTATGAAGTCACAGAATTTCCGACACTTGTAATTGAAGACACCAAATACGTAGGCTTTCAGGATAAGGCAGCCCTCATTTCAAAAATATGCCCTCTATACAAGGAGAAAACAGGTATTTGTGCATGACGTCAAAACGGAATATACAAACTGCTGCTGCCCTGTACATTGCAATTCTGCTTGTTATTGTGTCATCCATCACGCTCTTCAATTCAGGCGCGCTGTGGTGGGACGAAACCGTCTATCTTAGCATTGCAGACAACCTGTACACAGATCACGAATATGTATTCAACATCAACAATGAAGAAGAATTCAGGGCACCCGTGTTCCCTGCGATGATTGCCGCGTCATACTTCCTTTTCGGCGCATCCTCTGAAACTATTGCAAGGCTGGCTGTTTTTGCTGCATCTCTTTTGTTTGCATTTGCAGTATATTATCTTGGAAAAAGGCTATACAACATAAAAATAGCATCAGCAGGCGCGCTTCTTGCGGTCGCAACACCTCAATTTGTCTTCTGGTCCTCAAAAATACTAAGTGAAGCTGCGTCAGTTCTTTTTGCCGCAGCCACAATGTATGTAATATACATAGTTGTCGAGGAAAACAGGAAAAAACTATATCCTCTGCTTGGTGCACTGTTAGCAC
>JAFCBV010000083.1 GCA_017610545.1 Candidatus Nanohalarchaeota archaeon
TTCCCGACAATTGCAGCAGCAAGAGCAGAAGGCCCCCCCTCACGATTTGTTTTCGCGCCAAGTACAGAATTCGCAAAACATACAGCAGAGGATTCAGACCATGCAATGTGCTCACCAAAGCCCGGCCTGTTGCCGACAAGATAAGGAGTGCACGTCGCTGTCGCATCAATCCCAAGTTTTTTGAAAGCATCAATCACTTTAAGCTGCTTTTCTGCAAAGTCCGAACTTATACCAAGTTTTTTCCAGTCACGTAAATCCATCCCCGCAGGATTAATGGTTGTATTTACCAGAACTTTTCCGTCGCGCGCAAGTTCTTCTAAATATTCAAGCCCTGCATCACCAAGATTATGGTACGACACGCCCGCAACCTGGACAGATTTTACATGCACAAGTTTTTCTGCCCCGTAAATATCACCAAGCGCAACAAGTATTTCCATTGATTTTTGCGCCGCACGCCCGTGCTTTCCGCAAAGAAATTCTTTCTCCTCTGTTGTCAGGTTCATAATACCTCATCCAGATATTTTTTCAAATCAACATTCCCGTAACCTGCCTTTTTGAATCCCTCAGCATTCTTCCCAAAAGGAATGGTTGCGTCAAGGCCAACTTTACATGTTTTTGTCTTCTCACCTGATTTGTGTTCTGCAGAAGGGTCTAACGATGAGCCGGGCGCACCCGGCATAATCACAGCATCCTTGTCTGCCTGAAACCTGGTCGCTATTGCCCACTCAATTGAATCCGGGTTGTAGATATCAATATCTTCATCAACAACAATACAATGCTTCAGTGAACCGTGCCCTTTGAATGTAGCTTCAATTGCTTTTTTCCCGTCATCTGCGTTTTTCTTTTCAATCTGGACAACGGCATGAAGCCATCCGGTCCCCCCGGTTGTCAGCAAAAGATTCCTGCATTTACACACATTACTCACTTCATTAAAAATTGAGGGCTCGCGCGGCATACCCATTAGTATCTTGTGCTCATTCAAACCCGGAAGCAATGTCTGGTAGATCGCATCTTTTCTTCGCGTGACGCAGTTTATTTTTATCACATGTTGCTTTCGAACACCATCAATGGTTTCTGTAAGGTCCATAAAAGGCCCCTCGTCTGCCATTTCTTTTGTGATTTTTCCTTCCAGTATAATCTCCGCATCTGCCGGAACTTCGAGATTAACAGTCTTGCACTTCACAAGATCTGTCTTTTCAAGAGCATTTGCAAGAGAAAACTCATCAACACCCGGCGCAAGAGATGTTGCTGCTGCAAGAAGCACTGATGCCGGGTTGCCGATAACTATGGCGACTTCAAGCTCTCCGCCTGCTTTTTTCAGGGCATTGTCAGTTCCCCTGCCCTCAACAATCCTTGCAGCAAGGCGGTCTCGACCAATAAGCATCAACCTGTGAAAGCAAATATTTCGCCCAAGTTCCGGGTCTTTTACAATAACTATTGCAGAAGGAATGTACGGCCCGCCGTCATGCTTGAGATAGGTCATTATAGGCAGCTTTCTTAAATCAACTTCTGTCTCGACAACTTCACGGCAGGGCGCGTTCCCAACCATTTTTGGCGGCCTCGGATTGTTCATCGCTTTTGCAAGAAGGAGTATAAGATTGCTTTTTTTCGCCCCAAGCGCTGATGCCACCAAGTCCCTCGAAGAATTAAGGTTGCCTGCAACTTTCATGCTGTGCCCTTTTACGTTCTCAAACAGCACGGGCCTCCCATCAATCGCAGCCAATATATTTGCCATCTCGTACTTTGTCGAGACTTCTTTTGTTATTTTGACAAGCTGCTTTTTTGATTCAAGTTCAGACAAAAATTTTCGAAATACCATCATATCCCTCGCAATATTTGCTTAAAACCAGTTGATTACCTCTTTTTATATAATTCACGTTACCAGAAAATACGCAAAAAAACTATTTATGCACTTAATTAAAAATAGTATTTCATGTCTAAAGGCTCAAGTACGTTAGTAAAAATATTTCTTTTTGGCGTTCTTTTTGCAGGTGTGTCTGGTATTGGAACTATGACCTACAACATAATCAATTCAAGCAATTCGAATATTATGAACAACTGCATCGAAGGTAAGCTTGAGCAACTTCATGTTTCAGACCGAAAAATAATCTCTTCTGAAAGCGCAAAAAACGCACTAGAACCCCTGATTAACGAAACACCCACATTCACAGGAAACATTTTTGAACTATGTGGAGTGGGCTATACATTCGAAGCAGAACAAACTAAATACCTTGTTTGCGAAGACGGAACTATATCAAAATATGTGACTGTTTGCAAAAACAACACCCTTATCGAGAAAGGGTCTGGGTACATAAGCACTTTGAAAGAAGGCGCTTCTTTAGACCAGGAAAAATAGTTTTTTGATAGCAGAAAGATAAATCTATAGTAAAAGCCATAACTATTTGGACTAATGGCTTTTCCATATAGATTAAGGTCTCTTGGTTTTTTGTTAAGTTTGTCTATTTAGTAACGACCTTAACTATATTAAAAAAACCCTGCTTAATTTATACACTATGTCTTTTGACGAAAAAATCAAAGAAATAGAAGATGAGATAAAGAAGACGCCCTCGAACAAAGCAACGCAGGGACACCTTGGAAAACTCAAGGCAAAACTTGCGGTATTGCACGACCGGTCTGACCTTGAAAGATCTGTCAAAAAATCAGGCACAGGCAGCCACGGTTATAATGTTAAAAAGCTCGGCAATGCAACCGCCGTATTTGTCGGGTTTCCGTCAGTCGGTAAGTCAACACTTCTGAACCGCCTGACAAACGCAGAATCAAGAGTTGCAGCATATGAATTCACAACTCTTGATGTCGTGCCCGGTGTCATGAAATACAGGGGCGCGTACATCCAGCTTCTTGATGTACCTGGGATACTTGAGGACGCCTCCGCAGGCAGGGGACGCGGCAGGGAAGTTCTTGCAGCAGTGCGCGGGGCAGACATGGTTTTGATTGTTGTTGACATAAAAAAACTCAACCAGCTCGAAATCATAAAAAGCGAAATTTTGCGCTCAAACATTCGCCCGAATGTCAACCCGCCTGATATTCTTTCCAGAAAAAAAGACCGCGGCGGGGTAAACATAACAAGCACCGTAAAACAGACAAAACTATCAAAAGACACAATGAACGGGATTGCACGCGAAATGGGTTATATGAATGCAGACATCGTCCTGCGCGAAGAAGTGACTTCAGAACGCATGATAGACGGGCTTGCAAATAACAGGGTTTACATGCCAATGCTGGTTGTAGTAAACAAAATAGACACAGTTTCAAGTGAAGAAATAAAACAAGCCCTCTTGACTGTGGGTGATAATTACGTTGCAGTATCCGCAGAAAACGGCGAGAATATGGAACTTTTGCGCAAAAAAATATTTGGAATGACCAAGCTTGTTAGAATATATATGAAGCCTCCGGGGAAGCCTGCTGACCGCGTAAAGCCGCTCATAATGAAAGGCACTCCGACCATTGAAGCCGCCTGCGCAAAGACACGGGCAGACTCAATAAAATACCTAAAGAGCGCGCGCGTCTGGGGACCCTCTGCGAAGTTCGCAGGCCAGCGCGTAGGGCCAGAACACATTCTTCAGGATGAAGATGAACTTGAGCTGGCGTTTTCGAAGTGAAAACCACCAAAAGTAGACAAAGTTATTTAAATATGTTTTTACCTTCTTAACCTCTACAGGATTCTAAGTATCCGATGACATAAAAGCCCGTCCGGGCAGATATGTGAGGTGTTTAATGTGAGTGTAATTGATTTCGAAGTTCCAAAAAATGTTGCAGAATCTGTGTATGATGCCCTTGAAGCCGTACGCGGTTCAGGTTCAATTAAAAAAGGCGTCAACGAAGCCACAAAGGCAATCGAGCGCGGCACTGCAAAACTTATTGTTATTGCAGAAGATGTCTCACCTCCCGAGATTGTCATGCACATCCCTGTTCTTTGCAAAGAAAAGAAAATCCCTTATATTTCAGTGCCAAACAAGCAGGAGCTTGGGAAGGCAGTCGGAATTGAAGTTTCAACAGCTGCTGTTGCAGTTCAGGAAACCGGAAAAGGAAAAAGAGAGATTGAAGACATCGTAAAAAAGATTAACGACCTTCAAAAATAATGTGATTAAATGGCAGTACCCGCAAAAGTAATTCAGCTTATGGATAAAAGCGGCGCAAAAGGCGTGCGCAGAGTCAGATGCAAGATTATTCTTGAAAACTCATCGCACTAGC
>JAFCBV010000084.1 GCA_017610545.1 Candidatus Nanohalarchaeota archaeon
GGTTTTGTTTCCAATAATGCTATACAAATCACAACGAAGCCTGAAACAAATCCCCGCAAATTATAATATCTTAATTCCAATCGGCCTATTTAGCTCTTTAGCATTAGTGTTCCAAATGACTGCACTAAATTTAACCCTTGTGGCATATGTAATTTCAATAGCGCGAACCAGTGCAATAATAAGCGTATTATTTGGTCATTTTATCTTCAAAGAGAAATATGTAAAAGAAAGATTGCTTGGTGCTGCAATAATGGTTCTCGGCGTTTTATTCATAACACTGGCTTAACAATACAGAACACAGTCACCCCCTAACACATCAGGCCACACACATTTTCTAGTGGTAAAATACCTCCAAACTTATAAGCCCCTAAAACAAATAATTCCACAATGGTTTCATTCAACTCATACCGGGAAAAGTCTTTTCTGAAAAATCCTCTGAAAGACTTTCGCGAAGATGTGCAGGAAGTCGAGTACCGACAGGATCCACTCACCGGAGAGTGGACGCGCCTTAATATTGACCGCGCAAAAAGGCCGCATCAGGCGCCCTCAAAACCAATTAAGATTACAGCAAAAAAAGACTGCTTTTTCTGCAAAAAACATATTGAGGACAAAACACCAAAATTCTCAAAATCAGTTGTCCCTGAAGGAAGAATTAAAAGCGGAGAGTTTGTCTTATTTCCAAATCTTTTTCCATTTGCAGCACACCATGCAGTCGGGGTTCTTACCGAAAAGCATGATGCAAGCCTTAGCAAAATTACTGCAAAAATGTGGGCTGACGCGCTCACCGGAACAATTAGCTGGTTCAAAAAAGTGCAGGCATTTGACTCACGCATGAGATTTGCATCAATTGATATGAACTATATGATGCCTGCCGCAGCCTCAGTAATACACCCGCACATGCAGGCAACAGTTGACAAGTTCCCGACAAACCAGACAAACTTGATTTACAGGAAAAGCTGGGAATACCTTGACGCCACACAATCAAATTTTTGGGGAGAGCTATGCAAAGAAGACAACAAAAGAAAGATTTTTAATTCAAGAAATATTTCCTGGCATGCAAGTTTTGCACCAAAGGCCGCAAATGAAGTCATAGGCATACTAAAAGGAAAATCAGGATTTTTTGATCTCTCTGTAAAAAACATTGAAGAACTTGCAAGCGGGCTTTCAAAGGTTTTCTGCGCGCTCGAAAAACTAGGCGTGCGCTCGGCAAACATGGCATTAATTGCGTCCCCCTTAAATGAGGATCTTTCGCACTTTTTCAATATGCACGTTGTCATAATATCGCGGCCTGAAACAAAGGAACTTTACACAGCAGACCGCGGGTTTATGGAAGTCTTACACCGGGAATCCATCGTTTCTTATATTCCCGAGGACTTTGCAAAACGCATGAAAAAAGTGATTCCCGATGCATAACCTCGAAGAAGAAAAAGAAAAACCAAGCATTATTGAAAGTATCGTCGCAAGAGGGCGCGCAGACACAATATCGGTTCTGCTGATTGCACTCATGTTTCTCATAGGCCTTGCGTATTTCTTCCTCCTGCCTGGTCAAATTACAATATATCCCGGCACTGATGAAAATGGCGTGTCTTCAAAAGCATTCGGCCTCTTCGTGCTTCCATTTGCAGGCACCTTATTGTATGTGGTCTTGACATTCATCCCGCCATTTCTCAACCCCCGGCGCAAGCGGTTTCCAAAAAGGACTGCGAAATACATTCGTCCGACAGCACTCGCATATTTTTTATACACGCAAATCTCGATAATCGCACTCAACAAATCAGAGATTGCCTTTTCGTCCACGCAAAATCTTTCGATTATAATCGGTATCGGCATACTGTATACGGCTACGCAAATATACAACTCAAAGTCAAACCTTGTGCCTAAAATCTTTCGCAGCACAAATGAGATGGAGTTGATTTTGTTCAATGAAAAACTTGGAAAAACACTTGGCGCGTCCTCCACACTTATCTTTCTGGGCTTTTTCGCTCAAAAATACCTGTCTGTTTTAATAATCATAAATATACTCTTTGTTGTTTCTTTTGCAGTATATCACGCATACATACTAAAGAAAAAAGAGAGCCTCTCCAGTCTAAAACGCGAAATAGAATACGTGGAAAATGGCAAAAAAGCACCCTAAACAGCCGCATCTATATATAATCTTTTTGTCAAAAAGTAATAATCTCATTCAATGGAGGTGTAAAATATGGCAGACCTTATCGTAAAAAGCAAAATAAGAGAGTACGCAAAGGGAAAGAAAATGAGCGTTTCATCCGAAGCAGACGATGCTCTCAACAAGGCTGTGGCTGAAGTCCTTGACAAAGCAGTCGCACGCGCACAAGGAAACGGAAGGGCAACTATCAAAGCCCGCGATATCTAAATGTGCATTATTTGCAGGCCGAAAGGCCTGCATCTTATTTTTATTTGATTCTTTATTTGATTGATTACGATCTTTTATTCGGCGTATCTCGATTTTGCGCCCCATAAATGCCCTTTACAATGCAAAAAACGTGTAATTCTGCTTTTCAAATATCTTGGTTTATTGGAACCATTCGCGGACAGACCCATCGAGAATATTTTACGAATTGCCGCACCCGAATTAACTTGATACAAAACGTTTCAATAACAAAGAAAAAAGGAATGCAGCCCCTAAAACCAAAACAATAGTTGCACCTGAAGCCAGGTCAAGTGTATAGGAAATCCACAAGCCACTCACAGTCAAAACAATCCCCGTAAAAATTGAGAGCAACATTAATTTTTTGATATCATGAGTAAATTGCCTGCTTATAGCTGCCGGAATTGTCAACAATGCAATAACCATGATAACCCCCACAACCCTTATCAGAACAACAACACTCAGGGAAATCAAACATAATAACAACAAATACATTGCTTTTGTCGGAACCCCGACCACCTTTGAAAAGTCTTCATCAAATGACATTGCTGTAAATTCTTTGTAGAATAAACACACAATCAGAACAATTACAGCATCCAACAATAGCATCATAGCCAAATCAAAAAGAGGAACTGTAAGAATGCTTCCAAACAGATAGCCGAATAAGTCAGGAGCATAACCCGGGCTCATGCTAATAAAGATAATTCCAAGTGCCATGCCCACAGTCCACAACATCCCAATAGCCGTGTCTTCACTCACTTTTGTTTGTTTGCTGATAGCCCCGATACCGAGTGCAGATAATAAGCTAAATGGAATGGCGACCAAAACAGGATTTATTCCAAGCAAATACCCCAAGCCAATCCCTCCGAATGCAGCATGAGATATTCCGCCGCCAATAAAGACTATTTTTTTTATGACAACATATGTACCGACAATGCCGCAGGCCACGCTTGCCAAAACAGCAGCAATCAAAGCATTTCTCATAAATTCGTACTGAAGTATCTCTATCATTTTTTCCCATGCCTCCCAAGTACCCTATGTGGAACTCCATGGGCTATCAGCTCAATTGGACAGTTATATGTTTCCTCAAGTTTCTTTAATCCCCCAGCCATCATGCCATGATAAACCAACCTGCGATTTAAGCAGGCAATTTCATCAACATGTGTGGAAACAACACCAATATCATGGGTTACTAAAACAATTGTCATCTTTTTCTTAAGTTCTGAAAGCAGGTTGTAGAACGACGTTTGCATTCCTGGGTCAACACTTGCCATTGGCTCATCAAGCAGAAGCAATTTAGGCTGCCGTACAATTGCCCTTGCCACAAAAACTCTTTGCAGCTGCCCGCCTGATAGCTTGCCGATTTGCCTGTCTTTGAATTTGAACATTCCAACGGTTTTCAGGGCACTTGCGGCATAGTTTTCATCCTCTTTTGAATATCTTTTAAATAATCCGTGATATCTTCCCATAAGAACTACGTCAAAAACATTTATTGGAAAATTTGAATCAAAAAAAGTATGCTGGGGAAGGTATCCGATCAATTCCTTTTCAGTATCAGGGCCTTTGCCAAAAACTCTAACTTCTCCTTTATTTGGCTCAATCAAGCCAAGAATAACTTTCATCAAGGTAGTCTTTCCGCCGCCATTTGGGCCTATGATGGCAAGAAAATCATTTTGCTTTATGGTGAGATTGACATCTTCGAGTATGGGAACATCGCCAAAGCGAACTCCTACATTTTTTAAGCGAACAATTTCTTTGTTCATCATGCCACTAAACCTTCGCAAAAGCTTCCGCAACTTTG
>JAFCBV010000085.1 GCA_017610545.1 Candidatus Nanohalarchaeota archaeon
GTTCACAACACAAAAATTCGCCGGGGTATGACATACGAACCCACCCTGTTTTATCCGTCCATGCAGTAACCCGTCCGTGATCTTCAGATCGATCATATATTGATGGAATTCCAACACCTCTGCAAAGCCCAAGCAGTTCAGCAGCCTTTTGATTGCAGGTACTTTCAGATTCTGAATACATACCTTTTAACAAAGTTCGAAGGTCATACAAATCTAATTCAAATCCGTAATGGCGTTTTTGTGTTTGGCTCTGAAGCGGCTGGCCTAATTCAGAGTTGATTTTTTTTCTGCCAAAGTTTGCCGTGGCATCTACAAAAGAATAAAAGGCAACCAATGCTGCATCTGCTTCAGTATCGCCCTGTCTGGCTAACTCATCTGCAATCATTTTTGCAAAGGAAGCCATATTAACAGGATCTACTATACCCTCGCCAAAATATGTCTTGGTTGGATTCCAGACTTTTTGAGGGCCTGTGTAGTCATAGTAATTACGTCCTGTTGCAGTCTCAAAAGGCTTTTTTAATGAATAGCGGTCTTGAACCATAATATTACTGAAATAGAAAGAATTATATTCTTTTCAGGCTGTTGTGATGGTTCGCCTGGAAAATGAAGAGAGCATGCCGGTTTCTGACCCACTCGTCAAAAATCATGAAATGAACCCATTGGCAACGTTCATCCCGAAAACATCTTTTGGTGAACTGTTTTCAAGACTCCACAAATGCATTGATTAGGCTTTTCGGGCTGTTTAGTGGCTCGCTTCGTAAATGGTGCGAGTACATCGATTTTGGCACCAATCGGTGAAGCAAATTTTGAAAATCTCACAAGGCACTTGATTAAGCTTTTCAAACTTTTTGGACGCTTAAGCTTACGCGGCTTAAGCGCCAAAAATAGCGAGGAGAGGATTTGAACCTCTGACCTTTGGGTTATGGGCCCAACGAGCACTCCAAGCTGCTCTACCTCGCTGTAGAAAACAGAATTTATGTTATCTGGCGTCTTTTAAATAGTTTTAGTGCGCTCAATTCTCTATGCTCGGAATAGACGAGGCAGGGCGCGGCCCTGCAATAGGTCCCTTGGTTGTTGCAGGTGTCAGAATAGCTGAAAAAGACAAAATTACACTAAAAAAGCTCGGCGTGCGCGACTCTAAACTGGTTTCTCCAAAAGAAAGAACATTTCTTGCAGAAAGGATAGGTGGCATTGCATTATGGACGAAAGCCGTTTCTGTTGATGCAAATGAAATTGATGAAAAAATGAAGCGCATGTCACTGAATGACATTGAGCTTGAAGCAATGGCTGAAATAATAAACTCATGCGAACTTCTTGATGGAGAAGATGTCATTATAGACCTGCCTTCAAACGGTCCTGAGTTCGGGCGCGTTCTGCGCACGAAGATAAAAAACAAAAAAATCAACCTCATTCTCGAGCATTCTGCAGACAAGAACCATGTATGTGTCGGCGCAGCATCAATCATTGCAAAAGAGGGACGTGAAAAACAGGTTGCCGGGTTGCACCTTGTGCACGGGGACTTCGGCTCAGGCTACCCGCACGACCCGAAAACAAAGAAGTTTCTTCAAAAGGCAGTGCGCGAGAAAACATCTCTTGAAATCATAAGAACCTCGTGGGCGACGGTGAAAGATATCCAGGGAAGTGCTGAGCAGAGGAAGTTGTTTTGAAGTCTCAAAGAAAACTGCGCCGGCAGTTACAATCTCAACAGCCATTTCAAAAGCAGTACCTAAACTATTTTTTGTATCAATTCATTTACAACCGTTGAACCTTTACACTTCAGAGCGTCCTGAAAAGCTATGCTTTTCTCGGATGTTGAAGCGCAAGCGACTTCAGGGTCTCATAGAGGTTTCATGATATATTAATGACAGAGAATTCTCTTCAAATCACAGGTTAGTCGACAATAATGCTACCCACGCCCAACAAACAAAGGCGGTATAAGGCATTTCATGATTTCGATTTCTTCTTCTCAACATACTTCTTTAGATCATCTTTAGAAATAACCCAGTTCCTGCTGATTTTTATTGCGCCAAGCTTACCCTGCCTTGCAAGCAGGCTCAGGTAATCCGGGCTGTATGGCATTCCTTTTGCCGCATCCCGGAGAGGGATAAGCTCTTTTTCTTCACCCGGCTTTACAGGCTCAAGCGCCTCGAGATACAGGTCGAGCGAGCGCTCGACTGCCTGTGCCATCAGGTCAGCGAAAGGCGATTCGTTACCCCTATCTGCCTTTTTCAGCCGGTCATAGTATTTTTTCCTGTCTGTGTTCAGGACAACTGCCGGGGGAAAGCCACATCTCATGAGAATAAGATTCATAAGCAACCTTGACACCCTGCCATTGCCGTCTGAAAAAGGATGTATTCGAACAAGTTTGTAGTGCGCGAGCGCCGCCAGCTCAACCGGATGCATTTTCGCAGAATTGAGCCATTTAAACAATTCAGATATTAGCCTGCTGATTTTTACAGGATCCGGCGGGGTGAACACTGCGCCAAGTATCCGCACGCGCACGTTCCGGTAAATGCCTGCCTCGGTATCGTTTATGCTCCGAAGTATTATTGCGTGCATTTTCTTTACGTTTTCTTCGGTTAAAGGCTCTTTTATTCTGGCAAGGCCTTCCAGGCATTCTATCGCAGTCTTGTGGTTTGTCGCTTCAAAATGTTCTCTCAACGACTTTCCCTTTACAGTAAGCCCGCGCTCAATAACAAGGCGTGTTTCATTTAAAGTAAGCGTATTTCCTTCAATAGCGTTTGAATTGTATGTCCACTCGACAGCAAAGCGTTCCTTTAGCTTTTGCAAGGCGGATTTTGAAAGAGGCCTGATGCTGTCAAGCTGTTTCTTTTTCTTAGTTATTCTCTGGATTATTTCAGAGTCAATTAATTGATCGGCCATCTAAATCACAATATCATGAAACATCTATGAGCACCCACCCTAACAATGTCACTGCGTTCAAACGTCTCCTCGCTTCGCTCGAAGAGGGCGGGATTTGATTGGTTCTGTTTCAAGCTTTACAACCGGCAACTCTGCTCTAAAGGGCAGAGTTTCAACGGTTGTAAATCGGATAAGTAATTATTATGTGTATCTGATATTTATAATATTATCGGATACCTAATAAATCAAATCTATCCGATATTCAATTCAGTCTAATATTTTCTGTTTTGATATTACCGTGATCTATATCACAAAGGCTGCCGTGGCGGTTACTGTATGCGCTTTCCTTCAATTCGCAATGTGTTTTCACAAGAGATGCATATTTAAAGATTTTGTCACTAGTTAATGGTATTGGTGATGCTATGATGAGTCCATATAATAAAAGTTCAGAAGCGACTGGTTTTTGCAAGGTTTACGGCATAGGTGACTTACCCCAATTAATAGATCCATTAATACTTAATGGCGAGCGTCCTGCAGATATTTATGATGCTCTTAAAGATGTTTTTGGTTCTGATTTTCAAAACCAGGTATCTGTTCAACTTACTCATGGTTGTGAGATACCTGAAAAGCTCATGAAAATCTTTGACGGTATTGAGCCGAGTTCCTGTGATACGAATCCTGATGGGCTTTTGAACCATTATCCTGTTTCTGCCATCTTTGAGGGTGCTGAAAGTGTGAAAATCAGAGGCGGAAATATTTATGTAATACCTGCGGCTTCTGATTGTGAGAGATTGCCTGATGGTGCCGTTGATATGCATGATGGCCAGTTTACATAGGTGATTTCTTGGCAGCCTTGTTTTTTCTGTTTTGATGAGTTAACGAATACTGTATGAGCTACACTCTTTAATTGAAGCAATACACCCTCTGTTTATTTTCTCAAGTTTGTTACTTTGCAGTCACACTAAATTTATAAAGCTAAATTTGTATTTATTATAGAGTAGTGTCTCGTTTAAAGGCAACTATGTCCGTGTCTGAATTTGATATGTTGCCAACATTACGTTTACCACAAAAACAATCGTTCATCTCTCGAAGATGAATTTTGACATCGTAGATGTCAAACAGGTAAGAGACGGTCTAAGCCAAACGTGCTTAAACGCGCGCTAAAGGGTGTAAGACTGCGGAGACAAAGCAATTAGTTTTAGCTATGTTCTTTACTTGTCTTTGCTGTCATGGCTGTCTTGGGTTGGTTTTGTGGTGGAACTCTTTCTAATAGCCTGCTGTATTGAACAATGAACAAAAAAGGCAGC
>JAFCBV010000086.1 GCA_017610545.1 Candidatus Nanohalarchaeota archaeon
AGTGACTGCAGAAGAAGTTTTTGAAGAGGAAGAACGCATAAAGCACGACATTCGCGCACTTGCAAACTGCATCCGAAACAAAGTTTCGGAAGAAGCAAAGCCATTTGTTCATTTTCTAGCAACATCCTATGATATTGTTGACACCGCAAATGCCCTTAGATACAAAGAATTCTCTGAAAAAGAACTCATCCCACTGCTTATCGAGCTTGAGCGCGAACTGATATCTCTTGCAGAAAGAGAAAAACACACACTTCAGATTGGAAGGACACACGGCCAGCATGCAGAGCCACTTACATTCGGCTTTGCTATGGCGTCATACGTCAACAGGCTTGGCTCGCGCATAGAAGCCATCACAAGCGCAAAAGACGCTCTTTGCGGCAAAATGTCGGGCGCAGTCGGGGCATACAATGCATCATCAGTTATGTTTGAAAACGCAGAAGATTTTGAAAAAACCACACTTGAGATACTCGGGCTAAAGCCCGCACTGCATTCAACACAGATTGTGCCTCCCGAACCAATTGCAGACCTCGCCCATGCCGCCATTTCCACATTTTCTGTTCTTGCAAACTTCGCAGACGATATGAGAAACCTTCAAAGAAGCGAAATTTCAGAAGTCGGAGAAATGTTCGGCAAAGATCAGGTCGGCTCATCCACAATGCCGCACAAAAGAAACCCAATCACCTTTGAGAACATAAAAAGCATTTACAAAGCATTTATGCCGCGCATGACAACCGTATATCTTGACCAGATCTCCGAGCACCAAAGAGATCTCACAAACTCAGCATCGCAAAGATTCTTGCCTGAACTCTTTAGCGCGCTTTATGTCTCAATCTTAAGGATGATTGGTGCTGTAAAAAAACTCGCCGTTGATAAAGAACAAATGAAAACCAACTTCAATAAAAGCAAAGAGTATGTTGCTGCAGAGCCACTATATATTCTCCTCGCCAAATCAGGGCACCCGAACGCACACGAAGTAGTACGAAAGCTCACGCTTTTGGCGCAAAAAGAAGGAAAAGGAATTGTTGAACTTGCAGAAAATGACGCTTCCCTGAAAAAATATATTGAAAAAATATCCTCTGAAAACCTGCTCGTCCTAAAAAGCCCTGAAAAATATATCGGGCTCTCTCTTGAGAAAACAGATAAAGTCTGCAAGTTTTGGAAAAAGAAACTCAAGTTGTGAATACAATGCTCACAGTTCTTCGCCTCGGGCACCGCCACGTTCGTGATGCCCGCATTACAACTCATGTCTGCCTTACTGCGAGGGCTCTTGGTGCCGACAATGTAATTCTTTCCGGGGAAAAAGATGATAAGATACTCGGTTCTGTGCGCGATATCGCCTCAAGGTTCGGCGGAACTTTCAAAATAAGCTATGAAAAAAACTGGAAAAAAGTCATACGTGAGTTTCCGGGGAAAAAGGCGCACCTTACAATGTATGGCATGCCCATTCAGAAAAAAATAAATTCCATCAAAAAACATAAGGACATTCTCGTGATTGTCGGCGGCGAAAAAGTGCCGTGGGCGGTTTACGAAGCAGCGGACTACAATATATCTGTCGGCAACCAGCCGCACTCAGAAGTCGCGGCTCTTGCAATCTTTTTGCATGACTACTTTGGCGGCAAAGAACTTTCCCGTGAGTTTGCAGGCGCAGACCTGAACGTAATTCCTCAGGAACTGGGAAAGAAAACAAACTCCCGCATTTCCGAAATTCGCTAAAACCAATCTCATTTTCTGATGAATCTGCACTTATCAGATTTATCTGATTATCAACTACTTTGCCCGCAATACATCGTCCGGCATTCATCCAGCGTCCCACCACAAACACCGCATATTTCAGCTTTTTTGATAAGTGCACGCACGTATTCAATTGTTTTCTCAACATCTTTCTTGTCTTCTGCCTGCTTTACACGAATAAGGCCGTTTTCGAATACAAAGATATTTTTTTCACCCATGCGCGCAGAAATAAACCCTAATTCTTCAGAATAAGAAATATTCTTCAACGCATCTTCTTTCAGCGCAATTTCAAAAAGTGCGCCTGCATCAAAAAGAGGGAATCTTTTATTCTTGTTAGAAAAACGCATCTCTCCGGTTGCTTTGCCCTCTGCCTTGCACGGACGAATTATAACACTGGTTGAGCCATAAGTACAGGATGCACACGCATAAGTAATACCGTCTTTCAGTGCGCGCCTTATTTTTTCCTTCAAAACTCCTTTTATTTGAGGACATTCAGAAATCGTTGCTTCACTCAAAATCAGGCGGCGCGCAAAAGTTCTCGGGCTCGCACAGCCAACATCATGAAAAAGCATATAGAAATCATTTAAATCCATAAACACCAATAATAACAGCGTTATGAATCTTTAAAAATTCAGAAATTGATTGCAACACGTGGCAAGTAAATGCATATATAAATTTTCTTATCCAGACAAAGTATACATTATGAGTTCAACGCATAATGTACCTGATTCTGAAAAAACAAAGAAGCCGCGTTTTATTTTTGTCGTAGGCGGTGTGCTGTCCGGTCTTGGAAAAGGAGTTGTTACTGCGTCAATCGGAAGGCTACTCAAATCCGAAGGCTATTCAGTCACAGGCGTTAAGATTGACCCATACATCAACATAGACGCAGGCACAATGCGCCCGACCGAGCACGGAGAGGTCTTCGTGACAGACGATGGCGGCGAGATTGACCAGGACCTTGGCAACTACGAGCGCTTTCTTGGTCAGGTTGTGCCCAAGCGCAACAACATAACAACAGGGCAGATTTATCTTTCAGTCATACAAAAAGAGCGCCAGCTAAAATATGGCGGGCGCGATGTCGAAATGATACCCGACATAGTGAATGAAGTCAAGGAACGGATTCTTGAATCAGCAAACGGGTATGATTTTGTTTTGGTTGAAGTAGGCGGCACGAGCGGAGACATTGAAAACATGGTCTTCCTGCATGCTGTACGCGAACTTGGCAGAGAATACCCGTGCGCATATGTCATGGTATCCTATCTACCCTATTTGAGAAACGTCAATGAGCTAAAGACAAAACCAACACAGCACGCTGTCTGCAAGCTGCGCGAAGTCGGGATTTCGCCTGATTTTCTCATACTGCGCTCTGAAATCGGCATAGATGAGCCAAGAAAATGGATAATAGAAAAGCGCTGCTTTGTGAATAAAGAAAACATAATTGATGACCCTGATGTCAAAAGCATATACGAAATACCGCTCCTCTTTGAAAAACAGGGACTCGGGAAAAAGCTTCTTGCAAAATTCGGCCTAAAGCCAAGAGGAAATCTCTCAGAATGGAAGGCCTTTGTTGATAAGATGCAAAACGCCAAAAAAGAAGTGCGAATAGGAATTATCGGAAAATATGTTTCTCATGGAAATACAGAGCATTCTGATGTATATCTTTCAGTATTAGAATCAATCAAACATGCTGCTGCACACGCAGGCGTTCAGGCAAAAATAGAACAGGTGCAGTCAACAATTCTTGAAGAAAAAAACCCTAAAGAAATTCTCTCATGCTTTGACGGGATTATTGTTCCCGGAGGATTTGGATCAACCGGTATTGAAGGCAAAATAAACGCCATACAATACTGCCGGGAAAATGATGTTCCTTTCCTCGGCCTCTGCCTTGGCATGCAGACCGCCGTAATAGAATATGCCCGAAACGCCGCAGGAATGACAGGGGCGCACTCAACAGAGATTGATGCAAAAACACAGTACCCGGTTATCGGCATACTCGAAAGCCAGAAAAAGAATCTTGAAGACGAAAACTACGGCGCCTCAATGCGCCTTGGCGCATACCCTGCTGTGCTCAAAAAAGGCTCTGTTGTGCACGGGCTTTACGGAAAAGAAAATGTTTCTGAACGCCACAGGCACAGGTATGAAGTAAATCCCGATTATATTGAAAAGCTCGAAAGTGCGGGGCTTGTGTTTTCCGGAACATCTCCTGACAAGCGCTTGATGGAATTCATAGAACTACCAAAGCACAAATTCTTTGCCGCAACGCAGGCGCACCCTGAGTTTAATTCAAGACCTCTTGAGCCACACCCACTGTTTCTTGGATTTGTTAAGGCGTGTGGGAAAAAATAAACTACTTTTTGCGCTAAAATGCCTTTAAAAACATATTTCTACAAATATACTAAGAAGGTATTTTTATGTTGGTAAAAGTTGAAATTTACGCAAGGAAAAAGCCTCGACGAGTTAATGGAAAATGTAAAAGAGGCTGTAGAAGTCCACTTTGGCGAAACAAAGGAAAACATAAGAGTGCTTTCTATTTCTGAAATGGAGGTCGGTTCTCCTGCAAAAGCTGCCGGTTGTTAGCGGAAAAGAGCTGATGAAACTTCTTTCAAACCTCGGCTACGAAATAATGAGACAACGCGGAAGTCACGTGCGCCTTCGAAAGACAGCACCTGCAGGAGAACACAACATCACAGTTCCGCAACATAAGGAAATCGCAAAAGGCACACTTAACGATATTCTGGCAAAAGTTTCTATCTGGAACGCAATATCAAAAGATGACTTGGTTGAATTGCTGAAAAAATTATAATAGCGCCCACTGTTTCCGAAATTCATTAAAAAGTGCGCGGAGAAATAAACTACGTGCCTTTAAGAAATTAGTTCTCACGACTAATACAGACGTACGAAATAGAATCTTAAAAGCACTTGTTAGACACCCCACGGTCTAAGCGTAACGGAAAAGTTAATTTTCTGGTACTTCAATTTCAGATAGTTTTATGGCTCTTTTCCAACCGTTATATTCTGAGGTCTTTAATTCATCCTTGAAAAGACACAAATTGTCTTTAATTTTGCGTTCTAAATCAGGAAAGTGACCATATGATCCCGTTGGATGTGGCAGCCCTACAATGAAATGCTTTGGAAAACTTAGGGCACAAAAATCAAATGCATGATTACCTAATGTAAAAATAGTATAAACCTTATGTATTT
>JAFCBV010000087.1 GCA_017610545.1 Candidatus Nanohalarchaeota archaeon
TTTTTAGGTATTTCGAGATCTTCCGGCATTGTTCCGCCAAGTTCTTTTATGGTCTGCCTTACTTTTTTACCCACCTCATGGTGTGTCTTGTTGGCGTTCTTTTTTCCCATGATATTTTCGCGCCTCAATTTATCATCCGTCTGAGTTGCCCTGAATAAGTTGGCTGCAAGTTCTGTGCTTCCCATGTGATCCAGAATTTTTTGGTTTTTACTAAGCCCTTTTCTTTTATGTATGTTTTTAACCCCAAGCCCTTTGTATAGTCCCTGATACCCCTTATTTTGAAATATTGCGTAGTCTTTGGGCGTTTCAACGCCTGACATCTGCGCAGCTTCTGCAAGGGATTTATTATGTATTCTCAACTCAGTTCTAATAGCAAACCGTTTATTGTCTTCTATAAACGCCTCATCATTCTCGCGCGCTCTTGTCTTTACCGCAAAATATGTTTGGCCCAAAGCAATTATTTTTTTTCTGGGGTCTCCGTTTTGCACAATAAGATAACATGCATAACGCGATAACATGATGTCATCAATGTCTCTTTTTGCCTCAGACCCAATCTCAACCATTTTGCTGATGTCAGCAAAATGGTCTCTGATGTCGTTTTTTGAATTTCTGCAAGATTCCTTTGCTTTTTCAATCACTTTCAGGAAATTACGCCATTGCTCATATTCAAGAATCTCTTTTAAATCACGCGCATACCAGAATTCAACACCCTCTTCAGTGTGTTGTTTTGCTCTTTCAAACCCTGGTTTTGAATATTTTTCAATACCCGACATAAAATATCACCCATAAATTCTGTTTCTCAGAGCCACACATTTTTCCCTCACCCACCAACAACATTCCCAAGAACCGCATTCTCCACGGGCTGCCCCACCTTTTCCTTCAGCCTTTTTGCAGTCTTCGGACCGATTGCGCCCGCAAGCGCAACATACGGAACCTTCCTTATGTCGCGCAACCCCTTCACGCCAAGCCCAAACAACTTCCTTGCCTTAACGCGCCCAATACCCCTTATCCGCACAAGGTCAAGAAGCTCTGCCTTGACACCGTATTTCAGGCGCGAGCGAAGAAGCTCAAGTGAGCGGTGAACCTCTGACTTTGACAAAATTATGCACAGCTCCTGTAAAGAATATATAAGCCAATCCGCCTTGGTCAAACGCACCCTTAACTCGCCCGGCGTCGTCCCAAACTTTTCCATAATTGATTCTTCATCCTCCTCAGACGCCCATGCCTCAAGAAGCATTGCACTTTTTACAGATGACAAAAGTTCCTCCTCATCATAAAGATACTCTTTTGGCACAACAAGAAATGGCTCAATCTTCTCAACATCAGGAAAAATATTTTCATAGTCCTTTGGTTTTATACGAAGAAGCGGGCGCATTTCCTGTGCATATGCCGCAAGATGCAAAAAAGAAATATGTGGATGCGTGCGCGAAAGATTATTTATCCCCTGCGCAAACAGGTGCGCAGTTTCCGGGTCAAGGTAAAGCTCTGCAACGCGCCTTCCAAACTCTGTTGCCTTGACATGAATCACGCTTTTGTATGAATCAGCAGGCTGGTAAAGCGACTGTGTCGAGATGTCCCCTTCCTCGTTGATTTCAACAAGCTCATATTTTGCCAAAGTTCCAAGCATTCTGCGAACAAGCTGCTGCATCTTGTGCATGTCAGAGAACTGGTATGCATAAAACGTCTTTTCAAGAAAATTTGAAACATCCTCATCACTTCCTGCATCCCCTGTTGCAACAATTGAAAGTATATGCATGCGAAGCGCAGGCTCAAGCGCGAGCTGTGAGAAAATCTTTTCAGGCTTGCCCTGAAAATAAGTTTTGTAAAGGGATTCTGCTTCCATGCCGTTTTTTGCAATCATGACCGCATATCCTTCTGTGTCATACTTTGGCCTGCCTGCCCTGCCGCACATCTGCTCAATCTCAAGAACCGGGAGCGGGCGCATTCCATACCCTGCCTGAAAGCGCCTGTTGTCACGGATGACAACATATGTACTCGGAAGGTTCACCCCTGCAGCAAGAGTGGGTGTCGCGGCAATGACCTTTATCTTTCCTTTCTTGAATCCTTCCTCAACCTGTTCCCTCTGTTTGTAAACAAGGCCTGCGTGATGAAACGCCGCACCCCCTTTAATGCAATGTGCAAGGCGCCTGCACTGGCGCGTTGAATGCTCAAGCGCGCCCTCAACCTTGTCTGCAAGCTTTTCATTGTTTCCTGCTTTCTTTTCAATTGCCTTTGCAATTTTTTCTGCCGTAGCTTCAGCAGACGGACGCGAGCTCACGAAAACAAGAGCCTGATTTCCTTTTGAGACAATGTACTTTGCGATAGCAGATACATCATCCGTGCCCTCTGGAATCTTAACAACATTATCCTCAAACTCAATTTTATTTTCAGAATAAATCCCGCGCGAGAGCTTTACAGGGCGATAGTCACTTTTTACAAGCTCTGCTTTAAGCCATCCTGCAAGCTCATCCGCGTTGCTAATTGTTGCAGAGAGCGCGAGAATCTGAAAATCCGTAAGCATGCGCATTCTCGAAATCACAACTTCAAGTGTCGGGCCGCGCCCCATATCTCCAAGAATATGTATCTCATCAGCGATAACCAGCCCGACGTCATCAATCCAGTCAATCCTGTGGCGAAGCAGGGAATCCATCTTCTCAGAAGTCGCGATTATGATGTCATACTTTGCAAGGCGTTCCTCGCGCGCGTCAAGCCCGCCCATTGAGACTGCAACACTTATGCCAAGCGGCTCGTACCTTTTCTTGAACTCCTTATATTTCTCAGAGCCGAGTGCCTTAAGTGGAACAATATAAACTGCCTTTTTCTTTTTGTTCAAAATCACATCAAGAAACGCAAGCTCTGCAATAAGGGTCTTTCCGCCCGCAGTCGGGGCAGATACAACTATGCTTTTTCCTTTCAGAAGCCCTGCATTGACTGCAAGCTCCTGCGGGGGATTCAGGGTTATTATGCCATCGTCAATCAGTGATTTTCTCGCGGCTTCCGGAATCTCATTTAGCTCAGAAATCTGCATGAATTATGTTTATGAAGGGCTTTTAAAAATGTGGCGGGACGAGAGTGCCGAAAGAATTGTAATTAAAACAGACCCGACAGGTAAAGTTTAGTAAGCCCTGCCAAATCCTTAGAAGAACCGATATCTGAAAAAAACGCACCCCTTCGCTCAAGATCGTTTGCACCATAAAGAAAATCCCCTTTGATAGTGCCGCCAATATTTCCTCCTCGCCACTGAATATTATCATTTGAAGTTCCAATTACAGACGCTAAATCATGTAACCCCGTTTTTACCGAATCATTGTCATCCAAAGATTCTAAAACATTTTTATCTTCCGGACCGGCAAAAATATCTCTTAGGGGATCATTTTCACCAAGTTCAAGACCCATACAACTTATATGAAAGTCATTATTAAAATCAGGAACCTCAGCAAACCCCGACTGAACATAATATTCGCGAACAAGCCCTTCAAGTACTTCATCTGTAGTTTTCTCAACATTTGAAAAGAATTCTTGGGCTCCTCCAATGGGTGCACCAGGCCCTTCAGTCACGACATATATTGAGGACACACGAGACCCTTTTTGCAGGCTATATGGATTCACAAATAACTTAAAGTCCATGGCTGCTCCGTTTACAAACCCACTAAATTTCGAAGACTCAAAAATACCTTCTTTATTCAGGGATTGATTGCCATGAACCGCATACCCTCTAGTTGATAAAGAGTCAACATATGTTGAAAGCAGACCCATAATATCTATTTTTTCTTTCTCAGGTAACGCATTTACAGACACCATTTTGCCTGAAACAAGAGAAGTTGCATCATAATTCATATGCGCGCACCAAAACCCCATGTGTCTTTAATATATGCTACGACGGTGTCTGTAACAGGTGTGTCTGCATATCCAGTACCTTCTCTTACAAATAAGGGCTCTTCAAGTCCCCGACCACGTTCCATTACTGCCCGATTCTTATAGTCTCCGATTGTTGTTTCTACGAACACCTGTGTTTTGTTTCCGCCGTCTTGAATAGCAAACAGCCCATCATCATAACTATTTCCAGTACTCCTAAATTCAAACTTCTCTGAATTCCCGTTCTTTTCCAAGACAAGTTCGTCCATAAACACATGACTTACAGTTCCTTCCGCTGAAAC
>JAFCBV010000088.1 GCA_017610545.1 Candidatus Nanohalarchaeota archaeon
CCCTATTGAAGTGAAAATAAAGGGCTATAATCTTTCTTTAAGAAAGAAAGAGGCGGCAAACATAACCGTGGATGTGATTTAATTGCTCATGTTTTTGGCTATGGCTGAGTGCGGTAAAAAAGTTTTAATAAAAGAAATAACCGGCGGAGTTGAATTGAAGAAACGGTTAAGTGCTCTTAGAATTTACGAGGGCGTTGAAATTGAAGTTGTGAGAAACGACTTTTCAGGACCCATGATTGTCGGTGTCCTTAATTCGAAAGTTGTTCTCGGGCGCGGTGAGGCATACAAAATAAGGGTGGAATGATGGCCAAAAAATTAACAATTGCTCTGGCAGGAAACCCCAATGTAGGCAAGTCGACATTATTCAATGCCCTAACCGGAAGCCGCCAGCATGTTGGAAACTGGCCGGGCAAAACCGTGGAGAAAAAAGAAGGAACTTTAAAATACAACGATTATGAACTCAATGTTGTTGATTTGCCCGGAACATATAGCTTAACTGCTTATTCTATAGAAGAGCTTGTGGCAAGAGATTTCGTTGTCGATGAATGCCCTGATGTTGTTGTCCATATAGTGGATGCAACCAATCTTGAGAGAAACTTGTATTTGGCAGTCCAGCTCATTGAGATGGGTGCTAATGTCATTATCGCTCTTAATATGATTGACCTCGCAAAAAAGGCGCATATAACAATAGATGAAAAAAAGATTGCCCGTTTTTTGGGTGTGCCTGTTGTCAAAATTGAGGCAAATAAAAAAACAGGGACTGATAAATTGCTTGACACGGCAATTTCTCTGGCAGGTAAGAAGAGGAAAAAATCTCTTATTACCTATGGTGTTGAGCTTGAAGAACATATTTCAAAAATTGAAGAATTGATTAAGAAAACAATCAAGTTACCGGAGAAATACGACCCCAAGTGGATTGCCCTCAAATTACTTGAGAAGGATAATGAAATAATCAATAAAATTAAGACAATTAAAAACAGTGAAATCATCATTGAAGAGGCAGCGAAAAACAGAAAACATTTACAGGAAGTTTTCGGAGAAGATGTTGATACTTCAGTTGCAGACGCGCGCTATGGATTTATCGGGGGGCTTATGAGAGAGGCGGTTGTGAAAAAAGAAGTTAATAGGCTGAGCGCTTCGGAGAACCTTGACCGCGTTGTTATGCATCGCGCGCTTGGAATACCAATCTTTTTTGCGCTGATGTGGGTTATGTTTCAGGTGACTTTTGCTCTTGGTGCGCCGTTTGCAGATATTATTGATATTGGCTTTGGACTGCTTGCCGAATCCACAGGAGCCTTTATTGGCAGCGTGGATCTGCTGCCTGCCTGGGTAAATTCGCTTGTGGTTGACGGCATTCTCAGTGGCATTGGGTCTGTGCTTGTTTTTGTGCCGAATATTTTTCTTTTGTTTATGATGATTGCAATTATGGAGGCTTCCGGCTATATGGCACGAGCCGCGTTTATCATGGACAAAGTCATGCATAAGGTCGGGCTTCATGGGAAGTCATTTATTCCGATGATTATCGGGTTTGGGTGCAATGTGCCTGCTATAATGGCAACAAGGAATCTTGAAAGTGAAAAAGACCGGATTCTTACAATGCTCATAAACCCGTTTATGTCATGCGCGGCAAGGCTGCCTGTGTATGTGCTGTTTGTTGGGGCTTTTTTTAGTGCTCACCAGGGAACTATTATATTTTTGATTTATCTTTTCGGAATTTTTGTTGCTCTTCTTAGCGGAATGCTTTTTAAGAAGACTATGTTTCGCGGCCTTTCTTCGCCGCTTGTCATGGAGCTGCCGCCATACAGAAAGCCTGCTTTGAAAGGGATTTTAATTCATACGTGCGAGAGGTCGTGGCTGTTTGTAAAGAAGGCAGGTACGATTATTTTTGCGATTGTGATTGTTATATGGATGCTTGCAAGCATGCCCTGGGGAGTTGAATATGCTTCAGAGGAAAGTGTAATTGGGCAAATGGGTGGTTTTATTGCGCCTGTGTTCGGGCCGTGCGGGTTCGGGGAGTGGCAACCGGCAGTTGCGCTTATGTTTGGGTTTGCTGCAAAAGAGGTTGTTGTCGGGACTTTCGGGACACTTTATGATGTAGGGGATGAAGGCTTGGGGGCTGTGATTCATAGCCATTTTACGCCGCTTTCTGCTGCGTCTTTTATTGTGATGGTGCTTCTTTATGTGCCGTGCATGGCTGTTGTTGCAACAATCAGGCGCGAGACTAATTCGTGGAAGTGGCCTTTGTTTGTTGTTGTGTATACGTCCGGTGTTGCGTGGGTGTGTGCGGTTGTTGTGTATCAGGGCGGGCTTTTGCTTGGGTTTATTTAGGTTCCAACTGATGAATATTACGGATGTGTTTTTTTGTTGAGTAAATGTTAGGTACTCCTAACATCATACCGCATTGGTTCGACCCCGCCTTAAAAGGAGGGGTTTGATGGGTTCGGCGGTAAGCTCTCCAACCGGAAACTCATCCCTCGAGGGCGGAGTTACAACGGTTGTAGATGGTGAGATGAATGTTTGAAAAAATTATTGATTTGATTTTAAGTGTACTTGGTTGCAATTTAAGAAAAGAAGAAAAGAAATCTCCGAAGCGTGCTGCAAATACAGTATCTTGTGAAAGCGGTGGCAGTGTAAGTATTGACAATTATAGAAATAATGCATCTGTCCTTTTGAATTCATCCACCAGAAAAAGCGGTGGCAGTATGGAAGTTGAATCTGTAAAGGAGGCGAAATATTCCGGTATTCTTGGCGCGTTTCGTTATATGAATACGCGGGCAGAGGAGGTTAATTTCGGCAGCAGTGTTGCGCATAAATGGGTACGCGACATCAGCCTTAAGGTGAAGGATTTTTGCTCAGGGCCAAAAATGGCGCTGTTGCTTGTTTTGCTGCCTCTTTTGTATATGTTTTCGCCAAAGGCCATGGTTCTTGTGCCTTTGCTTGTGGCTCTGGGGGCGGTTGCGCTTGTTGTGCAGTCGTTTTTGCCAGTCTATATCGGGCTTGATTTTTCGCTTATGGGCGCTGTGCTTGGGTCTGTTTTGTTTCACCCAGGAATTGGTGTGCTGATTGTGTTTTGCACTTATGTGGTTGCGATGATGCTCCCTTCAGGGCACCAGGATGCTCTCGAGTACGAGAGGATTTTTCTGTTTTCGTTTCTTGCACTTATTATACCGTATATTCCGGTTTCAGATGTTATGGTTAAGTGTGTTGTTGCAACATATATCGGGGAGTTTCTGGAGATGTTCTGGCACAAGTACGGGGAAGACTACCCGTGGATTATGGCGTTTTTGAAAGTGTTTCCAAGGTCGCTGATATATGTTTATGTTTTTCATTACACACTAAGATTTCTTGTATGAAAACAAAACTGAACATACCACATTGGTTCAACCCCGCCCTAAAGGACGGGGTTTGATTGGCTCGGCGGTAATCTCTCCAACCGGCAACTCTGAAGTCGCTTACGCTCCAACATTTCGGAAATCCGCTTCGCAAATTTCCTTATTTCCGAAATGCAAGAAATGCGAGAGCATTTCTGAAATCCTGGAAAAGCACAGCTTTTCAAGACATCCTAAAGGGTGGAGTTACAACGGTTGTAGATGTCTAATGGTTATGCAAGCAACATAATTATTTACCAAAAAAATAGATTGTTTTTGCGCTCTTTCACCACAATATCATTAGAATAAAATCTGCATCAATAGAGTCTATTCTCTCTTAACAGAACACCTAAGAGTTAATATTATACCCTAAATTCTCAAGACAGGCACGTAGTGATGTTTCAGCATTTGGAGTTCCTGCGGGCAATATTACATCAACTGCGTAATTACTATTACCCACTCCTGCTTCCATAACAACGCCATCGAGTTCTTTTGAGATAATCTCTGCATCAGACTTGACTTCAGAAGGATTTTGACCCCGATAAAGCAATCTAGCGGCAGGACACTCTGTATTTATGTCAAATGGACTTTCAATATTTAGTATTCTAGCATTACCCATACAATCACCCGTTTATGTTTATCTCTTAGTAGTAATATTTAAATGTCTTTGTGTTAGTGATTTTG
>JAFCBV010000089.1 GCA_017610545.1 Candidatus Nanohalarchaeota archaeon
AATCTTGTTTAAATCAAGCCTAACATTCAGGCTTGCGGATGCGACAATGTTTACGACTTCGACATCTATTTTTTTAGGTATCGTGACGCCGTATTTTGAGAATGTCTTCATGACTATGTTGATTGCTTCTTTGGCCTTTTTCAATGATTTTGAACCAGAGCAGATTATTTTTCCTGTTGTGAAGACAAGAGTTGATGCCTTGGGCTCTTTTATCCTGTAGACGAGTCCCGGGAATGATTCCGGTTCGTATTCTGCAGACTCAAGCTTTGAAGCAAGGTGCTCAAGAGAAAATTTTGTGTGTGTGTCAGCAGACACAACAACGTTCTGTATTTTAATATCATTATCTTTTGCTACCACAATACTCACCAAAACCTAGTTGATTGATAGAGTTTTGTCTTCGCCCCTTTATAAAGGAATGCCCTACGCTGTCTGCAAAAGTTTCGAAAATTCGCCCGGAGCCATCTTAACATCCCGTATTGTTAACGGAGCTTCACAATGTTCGCAGATGCCGTTTGCTTTTCCCCATCTCCACTCGAAAATCTCACTACACTTAGAACAAATAACACGAACTTTCAAGTTACCGCCTCCCTTGATGCACTGGTTATTTTGTGTATGTTAATATCTCAATACAGTGCGTTATTCATATAGACACGGTAATATATAAAGATTCGTATAATTGTTGAAAAACAAGCCTAGATAACAGCGTTTTCATTTCCAACCAACAACTCTGCCCATGAAAGACGGAGTTGCTGGTTGGAGTGTTTCGAAATTATTTGAATGTGTGGAGTTGCTATTCCTTTTTTTCGTCATCCACTTTATATTCTGCGTCAACCACTTTTTCTTCGGGCTTCTTTTCGTCTTTGCTTTCTTTGTTTTTTTCGCCAGAATCTGTGGTGGTCTCTTTTGGGGCGGCAGATTGCTGATACATTGAAGCACCGACTTCCTGAAGCACTTTGCTAAGAGCTTCGGTCTCTGCCTTTGTTTTTGCAGTGTCCTCGCCGCCCATGACGTCCTTCAGGCTTTTCATCGAGGCTTCTATTTTTTCCTTTTTATCCGCAGGTATTTTGTCGCCGAGGTCTGAGAGTGTTTTTTCAGCAGTGTATGCCATAGATTCTGCAGAGTTTTTTATTTCGACTTCTTCTTTTTTCTTTTTGTCATCTTCTGCGAATTTTTCTGCTTCTTTGACCAGGTTTTCTATATCTTCTTTTGGCATTTTTGTTGATGCAGATATTGTGATTTTTTGCACTGTTCCTGTTCCCTTGTCTTTTGCGCTAACGTTGAGGATTCCGTTTGCATCTATGTCAAACTCAACTTCTATCTGCGGTACGCCTCGTGGTGCAGGTGGTATTCCAACGAGATTAAATGTACCGAGGCTTGTGTTGTCTGTTGACATCGGGCGCTCGCCCTGTACGACATTTATTGTTACAGCATTCTGGCTATCAGATGCAGTGGAGAATATTTGTGACTTTTTTGCAGGAATTGTTGTGTTTCTTGGGATGAGGGCTGTTGCAACTCCGCCAAGAGTTTCAATACCAAGTGTCAGAGGTGTTACATCAAGCAAAAGGATGTCTTTGACATCTCCTGAAAGGACTGCGCCCTGTATTGATGCGCCGAATGCTACGCATTCCATGGGGTCTACACCGCCCTCTATTTTGCCTTTGCCTACAAATTCCTCGACAAATGTCCGAACTGTTGGCATGCGTGTTGGCCCTCCGACAAGAAGGACCTTTTTTATGTCATCTTTCGTGGTTTTTGAGTCTTTCATTGCCTGCTCCATCGGGTGTTTGCAGCGCACGACAACTGGTGCAACAAGGGACTCAAGTTTTGCGCGTGTAAGTGTGAGGCTTAAGTGCTTTGGCCCGCTGGCGTCAGACGTGACATACGGCATGTTGATGTCTGTTGTAAGGACTGTTGACAGCTCAATTTTTGCTTTTTCTGCTGCCTCGCGAACCCTTTGTGTTGCCATTTTGTCTTTTGAGATGTCAACGCCTTCCTGTGACTTGAATTCGTTAATAATCCATTCAATGACTGCGGCATCCATATCTGTGCCGCCAAGCTCAGTGTCACCTGCTGTTGACTTTACTTCAAATATACCGTCTCCGAATTCAAGTACGGTTACGTCAAGAGTTCCGCCGCCAAGGTCAAATACAAGCAGCTTATGCTCGCCCTCCTTGTCAAGGCCGTATGCAAGGGCTGCTGCGGTTGGCTCGTTTATTATGCGGACAACATCAAGGCCTGCGATTTCGCCGGCGTCTTTAGTTGCCTGCCTTTGGTTATCATTGAAGTATGCAGGAACAGTTATTACTGCTTTTTTTACAGGCTCGCCGACGAATGCCTCTGCGTCCTTTTTTATTTTCTGTAATATGAATGCTGAAATCTGCTGAGGTGTGTATTCTTTTCCATGAACTTTGTACTTGTGGCCTGAGCCCATCTTGCGCTTTGCCGCAGTGATTGTGCCGTCCGGGTTTGTCACGGCCTGCCTTCTTGCAGGGTCGCCAACAAGAAGTTGGTTGTCTTTTGTGAATGCTACGACCGACGGGAATGCTTTGCCGTACATTGTAGCGCCTTCTGCGCTTGGTATTGTAGTTGGTTTTCCGCCGAGCATTACTGCTGCCTGTGAATTAGAAGTTCCTAAGTCAATGCCTATTATCTTTTCTTTTGCCATTAAATCACCTTATTTTTTCTTTGAGACCTTTACTTTGGCATGCCGTATGACCTGCCCGTTGAGTTCATACCCTTTTTGCAGAACCTCGAGGATTGTATTGTCCTCTTTTTTAGATTCTTCCTGCATGAATGCTTCGTGATATGCGGGGTTAAATTGTTCTCCCACAGCATCAATATCCTTTACCCCGAATTCTTTGAGAGTCTTTAAAAACCTCTGCAATATCATTTCAAGGGCTTTTTTGTCTGCTTCGTCTTTTGACGCGGCAACAGCGCGCTCAAAGTCATCCACTATGCCAAGCATAGCTACTATGATTTCCTGGCTCGCGCACTTTACGAATTCAATCTTCTGCTTTTCAAAAAACTTTTTGTAATTATCAAAATCTGCCTGGAGGCGAAGAAGCTGCCCTGTTTTTTCTTCGAGAGGTGTTTTTACGGTTTCTTTTTTTGATTCCACAGGGGCTTTTTCCCTGTATGCGTTGTGCACAAAAGGCATAAGTGCAAGCAGAACGGCTTGTTCTAAGGCATCGGTTCTTGTTATCCTTCCTGATGAAAGCATGCCGATTGCGCCTTCTTTCTGGTTTGTGTTTTTTTTCTCTGTTGCCTCATCAACAACCTGTCCGAGTTCTTTCCCGTTTTTGATTTCATGCATGTATTTTTCAGGTAATTCAAAGAAGAGGCTGTATCCAAAGTGAACTTCATTGCTTTTGCTTACAACAGCGCAGCATGCGCCGCAGTATTCTTTTCCTGCAAGAGTTACGAGCCCGCCCTCAATTCCTATTCCTGCATCTGCCTTTGACTTTTCGAGTGCATGGCGCGCCCTGTTTTCTGCGCCTTCTTTAAGTTCGCTGTCAGACGGCTGTGCAGGCACTTTTGATTCTGCATCAACAAAAACAAGCTCTGCATCAGGGAAAAACTCTTTTACTGCAAGCTTTGCAGCTTCAATTTTTGCCGGATTTCTAGAGCCTACTGAAAATTTCATGAGATCACTAAAGCATTACATTTGAAAGAAGTGGATACTGAGTAGTTATGGGGGTAGTTTTAAAACTTTTTTGATGCTTTTGATGCAAATTCTGTTAAAAACTATATATAGAGTACCTATATAATAGGGCGTTATGGATCAGAAAGAAATGGTGTCTTTTGTACAGAAAAACAAGGCATTGTCTCTGATAGGTCTTGTTTTCCTGGTATTAGTGCTGTTTGTGGTCTCAACTATTGTTTCTAATATTGGCTTGATGAGTAATTCAGGTGCTTCAGACTCAATTGGTTCGCGTTCATATCTTCAAGC
The DNA here is from genome assembly GCA_017610545.1 of Candidatus Nanohalarchaeota archaeon. Classification (GTDB taxonomy): domain Archaea; phylum EX4484-52; class EX4484-52; order EX4484-52; family B79-G9; genus JAFCBV01. The sequence continues at coordinate 3,950 of JAFCBV010000089.1, forward strand.
AGAGTCTCTATCTGCATCAAAATCAGGAGGAATGGATTTTGGCAGTGTCTGGGATGAGTCTCCATCAGTTGATTCTACGAATTCATATGTAGAAATAAAAGA
>JAFCBV010000090.1 GCA_017610545.1 Candidatus Nanohalarchaeota archaeon
ATTTTTTGAGCCGAAATTTGGAATATAATACGGCAAGAGGCAATGATATCGCTGCAATGGCTAAAGGAACCATGCCGAGGATTGCCGAGAAAACAACACCAAAAACATAACATAATCTGGCGAGCGCAACAGCATGTTTTGAAAAAGCTAAATGGTTTGTATTCCTATTGATCGAATCCTCTTGCTTGTCAGTTATACTGTTATATCCATAAGCACTACAAGCTATGAAAAAAGAGCTTAAAACCACGAAAAGTATATTTATGTCCGGCGGGTTAAAAAGCAAATATCCTGAAACTGCAAGAAAAACCAAAGAGGCGGCAACACCCCATCTTACAAAATCAAAGAAGTCCCTCGCCTTTGACAACAATTGGTCTTTCACGTTAACACCATACCTGCCGTTTTTTCAAATCCAAAATTATAGATTGAATCTCCTCTTTCGAAATGCTTTCTTTCTTTTCATACCTCTTTTTAATTTCTTTCATAGAAAGTTCAACATCAGGAGCATCAAACTCATCCAAAGAAATCTTTTCACCAACGATATGCTGCAATGCTTTCTTTCCGCTGTGCTTCCCAATAACTATCCTTCGTTTGTGCCCCACAGCTTTCGGTTCCAGAAACTCATACGTGCGCGCGTTCTTCAGCACGCCATCCACGTGGATGCCTGATTCATGCGAAAATGCATTTTCCCCAACTAAGGGCTTGTGCTTTTGCAGTTTTATGCCGGAAAATTTCTGTACTGTGTCGCAAATATCTTTTAGCATTTCGAGTTTCCATTTGGAATCACACTCAAGTTTATAAAGGTGTTTCAGGGCAACGCAGACCTCTTCAATCGGTGCGTTCCCGGCCCGCTCGCCAATGCCTGTGAATGTCCCGGAGATGACGTCAGCACCCGCGCGAATTCCCTCAAGCGTGTTTGCAGTTGCCATGCCAAAGTCATTGTGCACGTGAAGGCCGACTAAGCATGATGAGTTGTTCTTTACATACCAGACAAGCTTTCTTGTCGGCTCCGGCGTAAGGCAGCCCACCGTGTCTGCAATGAAAAATATCCTGATTTTTTTATGTATTGCCTGAAGGAATTCCTTCAGGTAGCCCAAGTCAGCGCGCGTTGCATCCTCGCCTGCAAAATCCACTACAAGGTTGTGCGAGCGCGCATAATCTATCATCTCAACGCTTCGCCTGATATTCTCCTCGCGGCCAATCTTTAATTTTTGGGTTATGTGCAGGTCAGAAAGCGGTGAGAACAGTGTGACTCTTTTTGCTCCGGCACGAATGGCAACATTAATATCTTCCTTTTTGCTCCGGCAGGTTGCAGAAACTTTGTCGCCGAACATGTTTACAAGCTTTTTTGTGACGCGAAACTCAGAGTCAGAAACCGTGGGCATAACATCTATTATGTCAACACCAAATTCAATTGCTTTTTTCGCGAGGATTATTTTTTCAGAAAAATTGAACACTACGCCCGGCATCTGCTCGCCGTCGCGAAGCGTTGTATCATGTATTTTTATGCCGGAATGCAAAGACATACATAGATAAGCGCTATCTCTATATATAAATGCGGTATATGTTTATAGAAATAATCAATAAATTTAAACATAATATAAAAAATATACACAAATTCATACATCAACAACAGCATTTATTGCCCAGATTCCCTTTTCCTGCTTTATCTGCATCTCATTGTATGTTATTGCTTTGACCTGTGTTTTGGTCTCGTATTTTTCACTAAGCTCATCGCCAAGAATAACCGATTCAAGAAAATAAGCATCTTCTTTCTTTTCAATTGTGATGCTTTCGACCTTGTTAAGCGCAAAGTTTTCTGAGTCAAGAAGAAAAAGGAACTTGCCGAGAAAATCAAAAAGGAGGCTTTCTTTCTCTTTTGCGCGAACAGATATTTTCCTTTCCAGAACAGGGTTCACTTTTTTGGTCTCAAGCATGATGTTGAACATTGCAAGGGATGCGTTCGCGAACGCATCTTCAAGTGTCTTGCCGTACGCACGAAAGCGCATGTCTGCTGTGTGCGGGAAGTATTCGTATTGTTTCATGCGGCCACTATTCACTTGTTTGCAAGTTTCGCCTTTTTGATTACAAATATGCCTTCATTATCTCCGGCATTTATCTCGTGTTCGAGAATTTTAATTTTCTTTTTGAAAAAAGGCGCATCAAGAACAGTTGTTTCTATCTCCCCGCCTTCTCCTGCAGGGTTCATGCCGAATTTCCGTTTTAGTTCGTTTAAATCTTCTATTGTCTTTGCATCTAACCTTCGTCCGAGCCATGTTTCATCAAGAGGGTATGCAAAAATGCCCGTTATCATTACATCAAATTTATTTTCTACAATCTCTTCAAGAAGTGTTTTCTGGTCTTTCTGCCATAGGGGGTTGATGCTGACAAGCTCCAGCTCAGCGCATATTTTGCGGACTCTTTTTGCCTGGTATTCTGATGCGATTGCGCCTGTGACGACCCCTTCAATTTTGTATTTGCTTTTTGCTTTTTTTATTGCGCTTTTCAGGTCTTTAAGCTCTTCTTCTTTCACACCTTTTGTCCCTTCCTGAATTAGCGGCAGGCCAATGGCTTCTGCCTGAATAGAGGTTATGCCGATATTCGGTATGTGGAACATATAGCTTTCATCGTTTTCGGAAATAAGAGAAATGAGGCAGACGACATCGTCTTTTTCCATTGCTTTGTACAGGGCATATACAGAATCTTTGCCACCTGAGAATAAAACACCGAGCTTCATATCTCTTGTTTGTTAGCAACAGTTTAAAGCTTATGCACCGGATTTTTCATGCTTATACATCCAATATTACCATATTCGTATTCCCAATCTTCTTTTTCTCGACAACCTGCCTTTCCTCAAGCTTTTTTAGTACCCTTGAGATCCTTACTTTGTTCATGCCGGATAATACAACAAGATAGTTCTGCTCTATCCGGTTGTTGTTATCAAATAGTATGCTTACAATAGTGCGCTCGTCTTTTGGGAGGACCTTTAGAACGCGCTGCATCTGGATTGCACTTATTTTCCACTGAAACATCAGGACTATTATTGAGCCAAGAACTATTGAGACAAATGATACCCCGTAGACAATGACCGGCAGGGACTGTCCGTAGTTTTCTGTATATTGCCCGTTCACGATTGCAAACATGACGCCAAGGGCAAATATGAGAAAAAGACCTGCGACAAGGCGTTTTGGGGAAATTTCCATTATTTGGCACCTATTTCCTTTTTCATTGCGTTGTACTGCTTTTTAGTAATTTCTCCTGAAGCGTATCGTTTTGCAAGAATCTCTGCTGCGCTCTCATTTGAGGAAACCCTGTACTGCATGGGCCTTCCGCCCTGAAAAATCCAAAAGACTATCATGAAAAAAAGTGCAACAACCAGTAGCTGAAATAGTACGCCTCCATAGCCGCCACCTATTATATGCATTCCGCAAAGGCCATCTGCCATAATATCACATTTATTTTGTTTTCAAAAAATAAAAAGAGGGGCTTATGCCCCTCCGGCCATCGGGCATCCTGCATGCATGCCCATTCCTGCGCCCTGCCTGTGCATTTTGCCGCCAAATCCTCTTTGTTCGCGGTTCTGCTCCATGCGCTCGTGCATTTCTTGTGCAAGCGCAAAGTCTTCTTCGCTTTCAATCCAACAGGGCATAAAGTTGTGGTCGTATGTTTCCCTGAGTGCTGTAAATTCCTCGTATGTTCCGCTTTCTATAATTAGTTTGATTTCATCGTGTACTGAAGCGAAACCAGATTCACTTTGTCCTTTCCACTGGTATGCTGATGCAACGCCAAATATCGCGCTAAAAGACGCCAGCGCAACCAGTGCAAAGACCGCATGTTTCTTTTGCATTTTATATCGCCTCATGATCTTAGCGCATTCGCGTACATCTACTTGGATGAAACGAGAGTTATGCATACATGAAACCGTTTTCGAAAAAGTGAAACGAGGGGTGTGGATTATGAAACAGGAA
>JAFCBV010000091.1 GCA_017610545.1 Candidatus Nanohalarchaeota archaeon
GAGCAGGGAAGCGTGAAGAAAAGGAACTGGGAGATTGCGAGAAGCCTCGCAAAAAAGCATGAACTGCACCTGTTTGAAATGAAATTCTGGAAAGGAAACGATGTGATAAAGAAGGAAGGTGTATTTTTTCACGGGGTTTGCGCGCCTAAAAGAACTTAAGCTTTCCGACCGCCTTATTTGGCAGTTGAGCATTGGTTGGCTTTCGTAAAAATAGAGCAGTTATACAACACTCTGCCAACCTTAAACGCATATTTAAATCCTGCCGTTCAATAGAATACTGTGGTTATATGGCAAAGCCGATCAGGGCAACACCCGAACTAAAAGGCGTCTGGGCTCAACGTTTCCTCAGGCAAATGAAGGAAGCGGAAACAGGCAAGCTCACTTCGAAGGACATCGAGATAGCCAAAAGAATACTTGAAGTAAAGATTTAGCTTTGCAATTTTTCGGCTTCTTTCTTTAATTGCCTTTGGTATCTTATTGTTCTTATCATATCGAAAAACATAGGCACAGTTCCTTTCTCTCGGTCTTTCAGGATTTGAAAATTCAGCTTGCTGTAAAAGTGCCTGGCATCCTGCTTTGCATCGACAACGACGAAACGGCAACCTACCTTCCTGTTGATTTCAAGCACAGTTCTTGCGGCAAATGCAAGCATTTCTGTACCGACCCCCTTGCGTAAATACTTTTTATCAACACAAATACGGCCAATTTTCAGGGCTGGAAGCGTCTTATATGCCACGCCCTTGTCAAGAAATGACTGTCCCAAGCTTGTCCCATGCACCCTTACTGCATCAGAAAGGAGCGTCATGTATCCGGCAAGCTCGTTTTTCGGGTTGTAAAACCACAGGTATGTGTCCGAAATAGCCCGGTCCTGATTGTTTAAGGCGTCTTCTATAAGAAATTTTTTGAGTTCAATTTCGTCTGTTTCAAAGCTGTTAATTATCTCTCTGTGCTTTTCTGATAGTTGCTCTCTTCGCAACTCTTCCGGCGGGATGCGCTCTTCGGCCATAAAATCCATTATTTAATTGTCTTAAGAATTTTATAAGGTAAACGAACCGCCCCCCCCCATTCCCGATTCTTGGCTGCCTTCGGCAGCAATATTACCACGAGATCTCAACTCTTCGTCGCCATCTGCGATTCAGTCGGAAGTTTCAATCATTTTCCTTAACTCAACTACGTTCTTAACCCGATGAAATTTCCCCTTTTCAATTTCCTCAAGCTTTTTCAGGTACTTCGGGCGAACCTCGCGTCATAAAACTCTGGTTTGAGCATACTTTTGGCTCGCTACGCCGCATTTTATAACTATATATTCTTTCCTGACCAACTTTCTGTTCTATGCCCATCGCAACCAGACACGGCTTTGAAAAGAACGCATTAAGTATATTTATGACTGTTGCAGTCGTAGGCCTCCTGCTCGCTGCCGGCCCTGCAGGCGCCATCGAAATAAAGATAAACGGCCTTTCCGGCGCCCACAAGCTCGGCAAGCAAATAAAATTCATGTTTGATGTCAGGATAAACCACGGCGACACCATGGGCGAGCTTCTGACAAACGAGAAATTCGCCAACATCACATTCACAAACTACCCTTACGGGTGGTCGGAATCATGCAAAGTCTATGCCAACAAGACAACTGACTGTGATTTCCTGTCTGTAGATAAAATAAAAGTCACAGGCGATGATAATTACGGATACGGCTATGGATACGGCTACGACGGTGAAACAAAACACTCCCTCGGCTACGGGTATGGATACGGCTACGGCGATAAAAACACACACATAATGTATACTCTTTCAGTTGACAGCAAAATACTCGGCGCAGGCGCGTACTCTGCCACTATTGACATACACGCAGGAAGCCCGGTTGAGCATACATTCTCAGCCGAAAAGCCCGCTATATTCTACATAGTCGCCAAAGGCAGCAGTTCACATGATAAAGTAGACGAAACAGAAGTAGAAGACCATGATGTTGACGCATTTGACACTGCAAAAGCCAGGATTTTTGTAAAGACAAACAAGCCGGTCAAAGGCACAATAAGCGTAACAGGCTTTGAAGAAAACCCTGTCTGGAACGTAAAGGGGCTTACCGGCCTTTTACACGCTAAAAAATACCTCGACATCACAGCAGACGAGGGCATACTTGGTTCCCTTGACCATGCTATCATAAAAATATACTATAACAAAAAGGACATCAAGCACATAGACGAGAGCACTCTCGCAATATATTATTGGAATGATGAAAAAGAAACATGGGAATACGTCGGGGACCATGTAGGCGAGGATGCAAACGGGAAATACATATATGTAACAGTTGAGCACTTCAGTATCTACGCCCTGTTTGGAAGCCCTCCGGTAGTAACACAGCCTGCTGTTGTGAATAGCGTAAGCACAGGCAGCGTACAACACCCCGGTGTAAGCGCGACACCAACCTCTTCTTCCGTAGATCAGGACGAACCCACACCGGTAGTAGTCCCAAAAAAGGTTAAGGAAGACGAGCCCGTTGTAGACGAAACAGAAGAAGAGCCCGTTCTTGCCAAAAAAAATGAGAAAGCAGCAACACCTACAGGGCAAGTCGCCTCTGTAGCTTTCCCCTCAGGTGCAATCTTAATTATTTCTTCACTTATGCTTTTTATAGTGGGCTACTCAAACCGCATGACAAGTTCAGTAAGAACCCATGCTTCTTTTCAAAAGGCATTCGGCAGTATATTCCCTGCAAAAAAGAGAGTTGTTAAAGCTTCTTCTAACAGGATGGTTCTTGAAAACCTTTCTGGAAGTATCCTTGGTAAAGTTTCTTCAAAAAATACACCTGCTAAGATTTCCCCGAAAAAGAAAGTTGCTAAGGCGCCTTCGAAAAAAACAGTCATTAAAAGTTCTGCCAAAAAAAGAGTTGTTAAAGCTTCTTCTAAAAAGGCAGTTGCCAAGAAGACAACTCGCAGGAAATAATTTATTGAACGTAAAAATTTTTCTCGGGCACCGCATTTTTAGGGGTTGCGCTTCATACACTGCCCTAAAATCGCCAACTTGAATAATATAATGTGTGCTTCGTCCTCTTCCTTTTGATTGGAATATATCTTCGTTTTGGGGGTAGTGCCCTCGTTGAGTTCAAGGAATGGAAATGATATTCTCCGTTTAGTTGTGGCTTACAATCGTCCCAGCTCTTCGCAGAACCCTTTTCCAGCGCCCGATTTGGGATATATTTGGGATATATTTGGGATATCAGCTAAACCCGGGCCCTATAATGTGCTCCTTTTTTTGAACCGCGTTGTTCTAAAACGCCTTTGTCCATAAGGTCTTTCAAATCAAGGCGGGCGGTTTCAGCAGATATGCTGGGGAAAAGCTTTCTGTATTCCCTGTTTGTTATTTTTCCATGCTCCCGCACATATTCAACAGCCTGTTTTTGCCGCTCATTAAGCTCTACGGTCTTTTCCTGCTCAAACTTCTGCTTTGTGGAAAACAATGTAACTGTCATCGTATACCTGTCAGCATCTATTTCCGGCATTTCGGGCTTTAATGAATGATTTTTGTGCTCCTCAATTATTTTATCCCATCCCTCGCCCATCTCCTCAATATATCCGATTTTGCTCAAGACCTTTGTAATTGCCGGATTCCTTGAGAACTGCTTTTTTGTGATATTCTCAGGCGTGATTTCCTCGGGCAGGCCGCCGGGGTTATAGAACTCAACACGATTTTCAAACATCTTTATAATGACCTTGGTTCGCTCCTCTGAATAATCGCGGTGGCAGGCAGCATTTACAATCAATTCGCGTATAGAAAATAATGGATATTCCGGGATATCCTCTCTTTCGACTTTATAGGGATGCAGCCGGGACATAGTCGAGATGTGCTCTTTTACATATTCGTCGCAATTGTCTATCTGCTTTATCAGGTTTCCTGTAAACTCTTTGTAATCGAGCCTTTCTGCCCCTTCCTTATGTCCTTTATACCTCGCCAATGC
>JAFCBV010000092.1 GCA_017610545.1 Candidatus Nanohalarchaeota archaeon
CAGCAGATTTTCAAGTGGAACACGCAGGCAAAAATGTCCTGAGATGGACGAAAACGGACAAGTGCCCTGTATTATTGAACAGCTATATTTTGCAGCACTTAGATTAGAGGCCTTGAAACATTACGAACAAATTCGAACTGAGCAAACAGGCGAAGTAAAACCAATAGGAAGTGCCTGCGACACTTACCACGCAACACATGAACTAATAAAAGCAGATTACAGAGAACTCGTAGAAAATGGAGTCGAATTCGATCCAGAACTTATTGCAGAAATTGATGGGCTATACAGTGAGGACACACAGGAATTCTTTAAAAATGGTTGTCCTACTCTGAAAGAGATAATGGCTGAAGTGGCAATTCCATAAGCACCTTATTTATTTCAGGATCTCTGGATATGTGTTGTGTATGGCAGAAATATTTATTTGAAATTACATAACAGCCCCTATAATTATATATAGTATCCGCGTCAATGTTTTTTATGGAATCTGCAAAAGCTGAAGAAACGCTGATTGACGGTCTAATTCCTGGCGCGCTCACTATTGATCAGGAAAACGCTATTTTGAAAAACACTGTCGGCGAGTTGAAAAATGAACTTTCAAAATATCAGCGCATGCCGTTTCTTGTAAGCACCATTGTTGACATAATGTCGCCTGATGAAGTAGTTATCAGGCTCAATGGCGGAGATTTTTATGTCACGGTTGCAAATGAGCTTGTGGGGCATCTGAAGATTCATGACCGTGTGCTTATTGAACAGAAGTCCCTTGTTGTTGTGAAAAAAATAGGGGTTTCAAAGCATTTTGATGTTTCAAACTATGTAATAATCGAGAAACCGAAAATGTCGTGGAAAACTGTCGGTGGCCTTGAGAGCCAAGTTGAAGAAATGAAAGAAGTTCTTGAGATGCCTCTTCTTCACCCCGATCTTTTCGAAAAGGTCGGTATCGACCCACCCAAAGGCATACTTCTTCACGGTCCGCCAGGCACTGGAAAGACGCTTCTTGCAAAGGCTGCGGCCGCAACCACACACGCAACATTTATCGAAATTGTCGGCTCTGAGCTTGTGCAGAAGTTCATAGGAGAAGGGACGAAATTTGTGAAATCTATCTTCGACCTCGCGCGCGAGAAAGCGCCATCAATCATATTCATTGATGAAATTGACGCAATTGCTGCAAGACGAATAGAAGTCGGAACATCCGGCGAGCGCGAGGTTCAGCGCACATTTATGCAGCTTTTGGCGCGCGAGGTTCAGCGCACATTTATGCAGCTTTTGGCTGAGATTGATGGATTTCGCCCACTCGGCAACGTCAAGATTGTGGGGGCAACAAACAGGCTTGACATACTTGACCCTGCGGTAACAAGGCCGGGACGGCTTGATCGCATGCTCAAAGTACCTCTTCCAAACGCAAAAGGAAGAGAAGAAATATTCAAGATACATACTGCCAAAATGAGCCTTGACTCAACTGTTGACCTGGCATGGATGACTTTGAAAAAGCGATTGCAAAGCTTGCAAAGCCTGTTAGAAACAGCCACTTGAGGATGTATGGGGAGTAGTTTATACCTTTTTAACTGTTTCTTTCAATCTTTAGTTATGAAACTCCTTTGCACAGCAGACCTGCACAGAAGCGAGGCGCTCGCCCAAAAAGTGCTTGATACAATTGATGCTGAAAAGATAGATGTCCTGATAAACTGCGGGGACTTTCTAAGTAATGATTTCGCTGCAAATTTCTTCAGAAGGCTAAAAGTGCGCTCATTCATAGTTCCCGGCAACTGGGATCCCGGGCTGAAGTCGCTTGAGAAAAATGTCACCGTCCTGAACCACGGAATAAAAGAGTATAATGGGTACTATTTTCTTGCCTCAAGCTCAGGCTTTCCTTCTGACAGCGAGGCAATGATGGATGGAACCCAAGGAATTGATGCGAAGAAAATAATATTTATGACGCACTACCCCCCGGAAGGTGTGCTTGACCGCGCATGGAGTTCTCGCGCAGGCTATGCGGGGTACAGGCAGTTCGATGAGGCAAAAAAGCCCCTTGCGCATGTATTCGGCCACATACATGAGGATAACGGGCATATAATGCACAATGGCACCATGTACATAAACTGTGCACTTGCCCTAATCCCGCAGGCGTATGTTTTTGATACAGAAAACGTGTCTGTGAAAACGGTTGTTATGGGCGAAATTAAATAATGGACTGGACGGGATTTTCGAAAGTTCATTGCGAAATGAAATGATACCTAAATCGAACCCGCGGCCTCTGCCATGCCAGGGCAGCGCTCTACCGACTGAGCCACCAGCCCACTATCTACAATACGCTTTCTAAATGAATGTTTATAAAAAGAACACATCATGAAACCTCTATGAAACCCTGAAGTCGCTGTCGCTCCAACATCCGAGAAAAGCGTAGCTTTTCTGGATATTCAAAATCACGCACGTGATTTTGAGATATTTCGGAAATACACTTCGCAAATTTCCTTATTTCAGAAACCCTAAAAATTCCAATGTGGAATTTTGGGGTCGCAAAAACGCAAGCGTTTTTAGCGATGCAAGAAATGCGATAGCATTTCTGAAATCCTGGAAAAGCATAGCTTTTCAAGATATCTCAAAATCATATGCCTGATTTTGGATATCGCGAAAATTCCAAATGAATTTTCAGCGACATCCTAAAGGGTGGAGTTTCAACGGTTGTAAATGAATTGGTATTTCTATAAATGCATTGTATTCCATGTGTCTTTATGGAGCTTTGGATAATTCTTTCAATCATTCCTGCAATGCTTTGGGCGATTGTAAATGTTATTGATAAATACGTGCTGACTAACTGCGTGCGCACGCCGAATATCCCAATAACAGTTCTTGGAATTATAGGCATGCTTACAAGCGGAGTAATATACATCACAAAAGGTTTTGGTGCCCTGTCATACACCAACATATTCCTGTCACTTGTGGCAGGGGCATTTTACCTGCTTCTGGTTTTTTTCTATTTCAAAGCAATGCAGATTGAGGATGCTTCAAGAGTAATCCCTCTGTTCTACCTGAACGTGATACTTATTGCGGTTGTTGCGGCTGCCTTTTTGGGCGAGGTTTTTACTTTTTCGGCATATGTCGGTATAGTTCTTATGATTATTGGCGCGCTGTTGATTTCATCAAGAAGCATTTCGAAAATAAGCGTCGGAAAAGCTTTCTGGCTAATGATGCTTGCTGTCATTTTTTCGGCAGCAAACAATATCCTGACAAAATACCTTCTGGATTTTACAGATTTCTGGACAATATTTTCATACGGCCGAATTGGTTTTTTTGTTGCTGCAATACCTCTGTTTTATTTAGGAATTTCAGAACTTGTAAACATAACAAAGAACAAAAAGAGAACAATCGCCATCATAACTACAAGCGAACTTCTCGGGACCGTCGGGTCTGTGTCTATTACCGCTGCAACAGCAATAGGGTATGTTACCCTTGTTAATGCAATATCCTCTTTGCAGCCATTTTTCCTGCTGGTTTTGACTGTACTGATAAGCACATTCTTCCCAAAAATCCTAAAGGAAGAAACATCAAAGAAAACTGTTTTGCAAAAGCTCTTTGCAATAGCCATGATATTATCGGGCGCACTTTTGATTGCCTGAAGAACTATCCCTTTTTCTGGTAAATGGTCTGTGTCGGGAACGGAATGTCAATCTTTGCCTTTCTGAACTCCTTGTCTATGCCCTCATTGACCTTGTCCTTGACAGTTCCTGCATGGCGCGGGTCATCAACCCTCATTATGAGAAGGAAGTTCAGGGAAAAGTCCGCATGCGATATAAAGAGCACAAGCGGCTTTGGTTTTTCCAGCACAACATCAACTGAGTTTGCAACCTTGAGAAGCGTCTTTTTGACCAAAGCAACGTTTGAGCCATATGCAACACCGATTGTCATCTTGACTTTTGTGCGCGACCCGGGAAGATTATAATTGATTATCTTTGCGCTTGCCATCTGATCATTTGGAATTATAATAACCGTATCATCCAATGTCTTGATTCTTGTTGTCCTTATGCCGATTTCATAAACATCGCCAAGTTCCCCGGAATCAAGCTTTATCCGGTCACCAATCTTGAAAGGGCGGTCAAAATAAATCGAGACACCACCAAAGATATTTGCAATCGTGTCCTTTGCAGCAAAAGCAATTGCAAATCCTGCGATTCCTGCAGAGGCAAGAAGCGGGGTTATGTCTTTTTCCCAGATAGTAAGTATCTGAAGAAGCGCAACAATAAGAACCACAAGCTTTGTGACATTTTTTATGAACGGAAGTATGTGCGCGTCAACCTTTGACTTTGTCTTTTTTGCGACCCCTGCACCGACAAACTCAATAAAAATATTCACTATGCGAAAAAGAGCAATAGAAATTATAACCACGAGAATGCTCGCTATTGTCCGCTCGAAATAAAATTCTGTACTCCCTGAGATTCCTGCAACTTTTGCTGCCACCAGTGCGCCAATCAAAAGAACCATATAATAGAGGGGGCTGTGGATTGCATGAACTATTCTGTCGTCAATGTCTGTTTTTGTCTTTCCGACAAGTTTTGGCACAAGTTTCTCAAACACAAAAGAAACGATTTTTGCAGCAAGGAAAGACAAAACAAGAATTACTAAAGCACCTATGTAGTTGGACCCAAAAGTCCCGGGCATTATGTTTTCGAGCAGGAGTGCATCAATATAAGACATACAGCCAATATGCGCTTTGGAACTTAATAAAGCTGGAGTGCGCTTTGGTACTATATGAAAATATTCATAGAGACTTATGGCTGTGACACCAATAAAGTGTCAACAGAAATCATGGCAGCAAAGCTTCTGGAGGCAGGGTACACATTTGCATCAAAAGATGATGCCGAGCTCATAATAATAAACTCCTGTGTCCTCAACCCTGCAACTGAAAGAAAGATTCTTGCAAGGCTTGGCGAGCTTCAAAACTCAAATTCGCGCGTTCTTGTAACAGGCTGTATGGCTGAGGTGCAAAAAGAGCGGATAATGCAGCGGCTGCCTGAGGCATCTGTTGCAGGAGTTAATTCATTCTCAAACATAGCAGAAATTGTAAAAAAAATCGAGAGCGGCCTCAAAGTCCTGCGCTTGACTGACACGCCGCGCCAGTTGATTGGAGAGGCGCGCGCAAGAATAAGCCCGGCAATATCTGTGGTGCAGATTGCGACAGGGTGCCTTGAAACCTGTGTCTTCTGT
>JAFCBV010000093.1 GCA_017610545.1 Candidatus Nanohalarchaeota archaeon
AGTAATACTCTAAGGAAGACTAGGACGAATGTTTTTATAAACCTTCTCTTACCATTCAGCGTTTGAACATTCACGTATGCTCTACTGAATGTTAAGAATGTGCGAATACTCCCTGAATTCACTTTCACACGGGTTCCCTGCGCAGTACCAATACCTGCTTTTTCCAATACCTTTCTCAGACAGTGCAGCTATTGACGAAGATGTTGTTTTCCATGGATATTGTTCATTGCCGTGGCAGCATATTGTGAAATACTGCTTGTACTTTGTGCCCCTGTTGTGATCGCTTTTTACGTGGTCACTAAGTATTGTCTCAAGTATTGCAACCATTTCTTCCAGGTCGCCTATGTCTTTGAGACCATACTCTTCAACCAACTCACCTGCCCGTGTTCGCCTGTGTTCTGAATCAATTTTCAGGTCAACTTCTTTCAGTGTCTCAGGCTGGTGCGCCAGATTATAGTTCGTCAACACATGTATGCCTGCATCAAACTCAACAACAGTTATTTCTTTGTCGCACATCGTGAGGATTGCATCGCTTTCATCAACGCCCAGTATATTCACTTTCGCATATCGCTCAAACTCATACACCTCATGCAAATAACCCGAAACATCTCTTGCGCTTGGCTGCTTTAATACTTCAAGACAAAGTTGCCCCCGTGAATCAATCGGCTTAATTTCATCCGTCATAGAATGAAGATTGGTGAGCCCCACGGCAACACCAAACTCATTCACTCCAAACCAGGTTCCATCAGACCTTTTGTCTATTGCGGCATATGTTTTTGGATGCGCGTACACTTTTGCAGGAGGCACTTCAACAGATTTTAGATGGGCGTCTCTATTTTCTGCAAGCACCACAGGAAACCCGTCCAGCACTTTGTAAACCAGTATCAATGTACACATAGTATCACCTATGCACGTTCAGATACGGGTAAAGCTGGCACTCCGGTCCGCGGGCACCAATAGTCAAACAGCCCTGTCTGGGGAGCTGGCTCCATGAATTGCTCTGCAAGGGCGTCAAGCAACATATCTGAAGTTTCTTTCTTTGTACTTGACAGCTCTACAGTACCGTCTTTTTTCATGACAAATGCCGGATGAACTGTGTGGTCCTTCTCGGACATATCCTCAAGCAAGTTCGCAACCACAACATCATAGTCCTTCAGGCGCTCCCACCCTATTTCAAGCAGGCTGGCCTTGGCTATGCCAACTTCAAGCTTGAATGTTGCCATGTAGAGTTCCGGGCAAAGGTCTCTGACTTTATTTATGATTTTTTCAGTGTGGTCAAACTCCAGCACCTCAAGCCCGCCGGATGACTTTATTTTTCCGGAAATGACTTCCCGTGGCTTGTAGTCAGGTATTGCCGAGGAGAATATACCGACATCATACTCATGGCTTTCTACCTCACTCAATACTGCATCGTACATGTCTTCATAGTACTTCACTTTTACAGTGTCTATGAATTTCGGCACTTGCAGCCCACCCGGTCCGTAAATGAGCTTGACATCAGCCCCGCGCATATAGAGTTCCTCAGCCATGACGAGTCCAAGGCGCCCGCGGAATATGTTCGTTACAGCCCTGACAGCGTCAATTTTTGCCCAGCAGGGGCCTGCGTTTAACAGGACCTTTTTACCCTTAAGAGGATCCTCGCTCAATTCCCGTATGGTGTATGCCACAATTGAATGCGTATCTGCAAGGTTCGCCTTGTCCTCTGTTATTTTCGGCTCTACGAATTTCACATTCTTCTCTTTCAGAAAGTCTATGTTTCTCTGAAAAGCAGGGTTCGCGTACATCGAGCCATGCATTGCAGGCACCACTATCAATTTTTTGCTGCCGTCATACTGTATTTTTCCAAATGCAGAAGCCGCTGTTGTTGTTGCAGTGTCGTGCGCTATGCCGTTGGCCATATCCCCTATGAAATCCAGTGTAGCCGGAACAACAACATATGCATCGTAGTCAAGTAAGTGCTCAGAGGACCCTGTAAGTTTCATTATAACTTCGTTTTGCGAAGCCCAGTCCATGGATGTTTCTGTTGTAAAATCAAGAGCCGCATCTGTAGTGTATATTACAACATCTGCACCGTATTGCCGATGGTGTCTTGCAATGGAGGGCGCTGCCTTGTATGCTGCAATTCCTCCGGGCACAATCATGGCAATCTTTTTGCCATTAAGATGTGTTCCCAAAGATTCTACAGTAAGGTCGTCGTTTTCGACCATCTCTTTTACTTCGCCCTTCCTCATTTAATCACCTCGATAGCTCGCGCTAGCTTGCTTTGTATTAGAGCCCCAAATTGAAGCCCTAAAGAGACTTGCGTCTGGATGTGGTTCGTTCAGTCATGCATGTTATGGGCCTAAATCAATTCTGGAAAAACTGTCTGGCTAGGTCTAACTGACACAATTGCTTTATTACAGGAAACGTTTATATAGATTCTTAACTAACGTAGCTCCACTTCGACAATTAACGGAGTATTTTAGTATAATTATCGTGAGACCGTTGCTATTTAGTTCTCATTTTCAGGGTTGCACAAAAAATATCTACTGCATATAAAACTTCCCGCCCCAATCTAGCGCATGGACATAAAAACCGTTGCAACGCGCATTCTTTCAACAGGCTATGTGTGCGACCACTGCCTTGGCCGCCAGTTTGCCCAGCTTTTGAGCGGATACTCAAATGACGAGCGCGGCAATATAGTGCGCACTGCCCTTGCCATGGATCTTGAAAACGAGGAAGGAACAAAGTCTATTGACGAGTCAAACTTCTCAGACATCCGCTTTAGAAAACGAAAAAGCCCTGATGCAGAACTAAAAAAGCCAAAAGACTGTTCAGTGTGCAAAGGAATTTTCACCAAAATCAATGCCCTTGCAAAGCGCGCTGTTGAGGAAACCGAGGACTTTGAGTACAATACATTCCAGATAGGCACAACACCCACAGAAGAACTCATTGCAATAGAAGAAAAACTCTGGGAAACAGCGGGAACTGATTTTTGCGAAACAATAAAAACAGAAATCAACCGCGAGGTCGGAAAGGTCTTTTCAAAAAAAGCAGGAAAGATAGTTGACCTGAAAAACCCGGACATGGTTATTTTGTTTGACCTGAAAACAAATACAGTGCGCCTGACAATTGCTCCGCTTTATATTTTCGGCAAGTACAAAAAGCTTGCAAAGATTCCACAAACAAGGCTGATGTGCTATGACTGTAGGGGACTTGGCTGCAAAAAGTGTGATTTTAAGGGGAAAATACATGAGACAAGTGTTCAGGAGCTTATTGCAGAGCCGCTCCTTCGATCAACAGAAGGTGTTGACACCTCGTTTCACGGTGCAGGGCGCGAGGACATAGATGTCCTGTGTCTTGGAGGGCGCAACTTTGTAATCGAAGTTGTCGAGCCAAAGAAAAGAACAATATCATTAAAGCGCCTTGAAACTTCAGTAAACAAGAAAAACAAAGGCGTAATTGAAATATCGAATCTGGAGTTTGCTGACAAGAACAAAGTAGTCGATGTAAAGAGCGCAAAAGCCAAAAAGACATACAAAGTAATTGTAAAGACAGACTCAACTGTCAAAAAAACTTCTCTAAAAAAACTCAAAGAACTAGTAACCCTCATCAAACAGCAGACCCCAACAAGAGTCGTTCACAGGCGCGCTGACATCATACGAAAAAGAAGCGTGTATTCTCTTGAATATAAGTATGTTGACAAAACACATGTGGAGCTTGTTATTCAAACAGAAGCAGGGTTATATATCAAAGAGCTTGTATCAGGCGACGAGGGACGTTCGCGCCCGTCTGTGTCAGCACTTCTCGGCGTAAAGGCCATGGTTGAGAACCTGGAAGTTGTCGGGTTTGAAGACTGAGCGCATAACATGCATACGGGTGCAAGTTTTACGAACAAAACTTCGTAAAACTTGATGTTATGTGCAATATTACTCGGTCGGCCACGAAAACTTT
>JAFCBV010000008.1 GCA_017610545.1 Candidatus Nanohalarchaeota archaeon
TTCATACGACAATTTGGGGTCTGCACTAAGTGCATTGCACAAGGCAAGAGAGCGCTACGAGGAAGACCCTGCAAAAAAGAAATACGATGCCGCCCCCATACGGGAAAATGAAGATGCGTTAAGGGCTACACCGGCGCAAGCGGCGTTAGATGAGGCACACCGAATTGCAGATGCGGTGGCTAGTAAAGAAAAAGGAACTCTTTCTAAATTGGTTTCTGAAGAAGATGACCGTGAGATCAAAGGAGCCGTGCAGGGTATTGGTAGGAAATCAAATGCAGAGTCAATAAAAAAAGCACTTAAGAAGGTTACTATCGGGGCTGAAAACGCCCGGCGCCGTGCAAAACTTTCTGAAGCGTATGAAACGCGATCTGATAAGCAAAGAGAGGACGCACAGGATTTGTATCGCGACAGAGCCCTATCAAGCCACGAGCACTGGGGCACAGGCGGCACCGCAGTTGTTGACGCCGCAGAGTGGATTGGCTTTGACAGAAATCCGATTGAGACAATAGGGAACCTTGCGGCAACTTATCTGGCATGGCGCATTGTTGTTTACGGCATAGTCGGCCCGATTCTTGATACCTTTTCTTTTTTTATTCCATTTATCAGCATCCTGAAAGTTCCAATATATCTTATTGCACTTATCATACTTCACCCGTTTATGAAAACAATTCTTCACCCAATAAAGAGGGATTTGCACTTCCTTGCAGGAGACCCTTACTGGTATAAAGAAGGAACTGCAGTTGACAAAGTGCGTAGCACGGCGTACGAAGCAGGCGGCGCGGTTAGTGAAAAAGCTACAGAGTATAATGGCGTGGTTAATGACAACATCGCCAAGTATGATGCAGAAAAGAGAAGGGAACTGTATCAAAAAGGAAAAGACTGGGGTGGACGAAGAAAAGAACAGATTGGAGCACACGCTAAAAGAGGAAAAGAATGGGCTGGAAGAAGAAAAGAACAGGCAGGTGCTCTCCGACAAAGATTTAGAAGGAACAAAACAGATGAAGAGAACGAAGACGAAGAGAATAACTAGGAACTATAGACACAGGAATATTCATAATTGAGGATAATAACATGGCGGACGATCCAAGGGCAGGAGGAAGCGTATTGATAGACTTAGCAATACGTGTCCTGCTTTTATGGCCCGCGGCCATATTTCTTGAAGACACAAGGTTGATTCTTTTTGCACTCGGTGCAATCATTCTTTACTTGGGCGTCTTTGCAAAGCGCTGGGTAGAAGCAGCAATACTGTTCATTGCTACAATCGGATTGTATTTGTATTATGGAGACTTGCTGCAAGGGTTTCCGGTAACAATATTCTCTCTTGCTGAAATAATATCTGTTGACCTTCTCCCCCTATCTGCCTTCTCAAGCATAGAACTCGCAGCCACATGGGTTCTATGGGTATTCATTGCCCTCATGTTCGCAAGCTCTGACTGGAAAGGTTGCCTTATGATGCTCGCAGTCGGCGGGGTTGCAATGAACCTTATTGGAGGCCTCGGTGTATTTGCAGTTATGGATGCAGAGGCAGCAGCAACATACGCAGACCTTAGGGAACACACAACAATAAAGAATGACACCACATCAGGCATAAACAATATCTGGCTGATGCTTTCAAACCCTCGTCTTTGGTATGAGCAGGAGTATGGCTACAAGAACGAGACAATGGCCCAGGGAGACCAGACATCGCCTTATGCTCTTGAAATAACAAAGGCAACGGTACTTGAAAAAGCAGCACCGCCAGGAAGCCCCGTCACGCTCGATATACAGGTGACTAATAAGGGTATGAGACAGGCAGTGCTTAAGAGAATAGATGTTGCAGTTGAGGATGAGAATCTGGGCATATACCACCGATACTCAAAGCCGGATGCAGATCTCCTGAATGCAGGCAGTTCAGACATACTATATCTATATTTTGAGTCAACCCCTGCACTGGAGGCCCACTATAAATTTTGTGATAACCCGACACCATCAACTCAAGTAAAACCCGATTCTGTGGACTTCGAACCGGGTATGCTCGATGAATACTTTTTTGACGTGAACTCTCCGGAATGCTACGGCACGCAGAAGCTTAATGCAACAATTACTTATGACTACAATGTTGACGCAACTTACAACCTCGAGCTTATCGATCCGGAGTATTACAAAGAGCTTGCAAAGAATCGCAAGCTTACATTTCACACAGTGGACTCAATCAGCAGCGAGGGACCGCTGAAGCTGACTATACGCTCTGTACCTGAGGAGCAGCCCGTGAGGTTACGGGGTGCAGGGGAGGACCAGTTTACTGTGTTTTATAGCATATCAAATATCGGACCGGGAACTGCTGTTATAGAGGGAGCGAAAAAAATATATCTGGAGCAAATCGATGACGCGAAACTAGAACTTCTTGGAGAATGTAATTTTGATTCCGGCACAGATGTTCTTGATGGCAAGAATGTTCACTATATGAATGCTGCTTCAACACCCAAATTTTTCCTCAAATCTCTTGGTACGTTATTTGCTTGCAGCTTTGGTGATAGCGGTGATGGGTGCATAACAATTCCCCCAAATGACCCTGACAAGATTGTGATTTTAAAGTGCGATTTCAAGTACAAGACTCCCGAGGATATCAGCACAACAACAACTCTTTTCATGAAGATGCATGTTGATTATTCATATATGACGACCAAAAAAACCCAGTACCGCACAACTCCAATCCCTGACTCACACTTATGCATTACAAAACGGGCTCTTGACGGATTTCCAAACAAGACTGGAATGGACTTGTATTTGAAGGAAGTGTTTAGCGACCTTGATGTTATGCCGGCACCCTTTGCAGGTTGGACTGATGATGGCCTGCCGTCAGGCACAGAAGCAGCGCCTACTAATTTTTGTTAAAATATATGAATGCCGAATACCATGTGATTACCATGTCCCTTTTACTTGACCCGACATATCTTGAATACTCGCCAATTGGTCAGTTCATACTACCCTTCTTTATAATGTTCTCGATAGTCTACGGCATCATGAACTACACAAACCCGTTCGGCAAGCAGAAAACCGTGAATGCTATGATATCTGCTGCAATCGGTCTTTTTGCAGCATCATCACGCGATTTTGTTGAATTTTTCTGGCGCAACCTGAATCTCATATTAATTTTGTTCATAGTGCTGTTTTTCTTGTTGGTCGCAAAGAAGCTAACAGAGGGAGATAGTGGTGGCGACAAGAGCGGCATTGCAGTAATTGCCGGAGCAATAATAATTCTCATCGCCGCAAAAGGGACTGAGCTATTTGATGATATGTACTGGCTCAGCCAGAACAACATAATTTTCCTTGTAATGGTTGCTCTGTTTATCATACTGATTTATGCAAAAAGCGATAAGTAGTAACTTTACTTCAACTCAATTTCCATAAAGTCCTCTGCAAGAACCGCGTTCTTGAAAATCTTTTTTGCATCATCCAGAAGTACTTTCTCCCCACCCTTTGTTTCCTGATACCTTCTTGAGATATGAGTCAGGACAAGCTTTTTTACATTCGCTTTTTTTGCAATCTCTGCTGCCTGTTTGGATGTCATGTGCTTGAACCCGTGCGCCCTCTTTTCAAAGTCCGCAGAAAACGTTGAGTCCGATATCAGAAGATCCGCGCCCTCCGAAAACTTTACAATGTTCGAAGTCTGTCGTGTGTCTCCGGTATAGACAATCTTTTTGCCCGGGCTTCGCATCAAAATATCTTCCGGCTTTACTGTTTTTCCATTATGCACAACTTCTTTTCCTGCTTTAAGCTTTCCGATTTTCGGGCTTGTTGACAGACCGAATGCAGCAGCCTTTTTCATGTCGGCCCTGACTTTTTCATCCTCATGAAAAACATAGCCAAGTGCGGGAATCCCATGCTCGACGCGAAAAGGCGTTACTTTATATCCCTCACATTTTACAACATCGCCTTCGTCAAGAGTCTGTACAGATATCTCAAAGTCGTGGTCAAAATAACCCACACTTATGTACTGCTCAAAAAACTCATTTGTTTTGTGAGGTCCGTAAATAAAGAGAGGCTCTTTGCGCCCTTCAAGCTCCATTGTTTGCACAAGCCCGAGAAGCCCTGCAAAGTGGTCTGCATGCCAGTGGGATATGAATATGCGCGTTATTTTCATGAACTTGAGGTTCTTTATCATAAGCTGGCGTTGCGTTCCCTCACCGCAGTCAAAAAGAATCCTTTCTTTGCCATATCGAAGGAACACTGACGGCAGGTTTCGTGCGCGTGTAGGCACCCCTGACGTTGTGCCAAGAAATATGATATTAATCATAAGACTATATTGGGAATAAGTTATTTATTAGAAGGGCGAAAGCACGCAAAGGTGTAATAATTGCCCGGCCGAAACCGGGCAAAGAAAAAAAAATTTATTCAGAGATTTTCTTCATTGCTTCAATGACTGCGTCAACGACTTCTTTCTCAACAGGCACTGCGATTGATTTTTTGAATCTCTTCTCTTTTTCAGGAGTGTAGAAGCCTCTTGAGATTGAGATGAACTCATTCTCTCCGCTTTCTGTCACTGCCTTTTTTCTTGCAATTTCAAGGAAGTTGTTGTTCCCAAATGCAATTTCTTCGGACTTCACTGTCTGAAAGTCTACCATTTGCCTCACCTACTTTTTGGTTCAAAAACAAGAACCCGACATCGGGCTCTTCGGAGCGTAGATATATACTAGTCCTTTTCGTTTTTGTGCCCGTTTCGGGCAAAAAGACTTCTTTTTTTACTTATTTAAATGTTTGGGATGTGGCTTGCCGAAAGATTGCTTTTTTATATTTGTCATACAACATAAAAACATGGCAAAGATCATACCTCTTGAAAAAGCACCAAAAGAATCAGGAATGCCTCTTGAGGGCGCCATAAAAGCCCGCCGCTCGAAAAGAGCAGGCTGGAAACACTCAGTTACGCTTTTTGAGCTGTCGCAACTTCTCTGGTCTGCGCAGGGAAAGACCGCTGATGTCCACCGCAGCGTCCCTTCAGCAGGGGCAACGTATCCTCTTGAGACATTTGTTTCTGCAAAAAGTGTTGAGGGGCTTGCACCAGGTATTTACAAATACTTGCCCGAAGAACACGCTCTCGAAGTTGTGGATGAGAACGACGCAACAGAAAAAATTGGCATTGCATGCGGAAAATACCTGTTTGTGCGCGATGCACCGCTTTGCATAATAATCGTGGCAGAATGCTCAAGGACAACCTCGCGCTTTGGCGAGCGCGGGATGCGCTATATACACATGGAAGTCGGAAGCGCGTACCAGAACATTGCTCTTGAAGCGGTCGCACTTAATCTGGGAACCGTTGTTATCGGGGCGTTCGACGATGATGCCGTAAAAAAAGCCATTGGAACAGAATTCGAGCCATTGTGTATATTGCCAATCGGCTAGCTAATCTGCTTAAGTATCTCTTTTTTTGCGCCTTCAGCGTCAATTGAGCCTCTGGACTCGCGTATCAATTGCCCTATAAGAAAGTTAAGCGATTTAGACTCCCCTGCTTTATAATCATCAACTGCCTTTTTGTTTGCAGAAACAACCTTCTTTGCCATTTCAGAAATGTTCGCTCCCTCGCCAAGTTTCGGGAAATTGTATTTATTCACAGCAACATGATAGCCGCACTTATTGCCAACCATTTTACGAAGTATTCTTTCAGCAGTCTGGTCAGAGTACTCCTTGTTCTGAAACGCATGTATGAGTTCAATCACCCACTCATTTTTCATGCCAGAGCTTTTCATAGTGAGATTATTGTAATTCAGCGTCTTTGCAAGGACAATACCCACCCATGTTGCAGACACATCTGGCTTGGCTTTTTTACATGCGAGCTCAAACAGATCTGAAAGCTCTTTTTCTGAAGTGAGTGATTCTGCCATTTTGCCCGAAACATTGTATTGCTTTATGAAGCGCGCCCTTCTTGTATCAGGCAATTCAGGCATACCGAAAGATATTTTTTTGCTGAAAGCATCATTCGTAGTTATTCTGGAAAGGTCTGGCTCAAAGATATAGCCATAGTCCTCTTCAGTTTCTTTTGTCCGAAGCGCCTTGCTTACACCGGTTTCCGGCTTCCACGCCCGTGTCTCCTGCACGACTTTTGCGCCCCGCCTAAGCACGTTCTTCTGCCTAAGCAGCTCGTACGAGAGCGCCCGTTCAATCTCCTTGGTTCCTGTGATGTTCTTGAGCTCTACGCGCTCACCACCTTGTATGGATATGTTGGCATCTGTCTTTATTGATGCATCAGACATTGGGTCATACACACCAAGATATGCGAGAATCTGGGCAAGCTTCTGAAGATAGTTGCGCGCTTCTTTAGGACTCCTGAAATCAGGCTCTGTAACAATCTCAATAAGGGGTATTCCTGCCCTGTTGTAGTCAACCAGAGTGTGCGTACCTGCATGGATGAGTTTTGCAGGGTCTTCTTCCATATGTATTCTTCTAAGGCGTATGTCTTTTTTGCAATCAGGGATGATTTTAAGCGTAGTTCCTGATGCAAGCGGGACTTCGTACTGGGTTGTCTGGAAATTCTTTGACATATCGGGGTAAAAATAAGTCTTTCGCGAGAAGAATGTGTCTTTTGCAAGCTTTGCGCCAAGCGCAATAGCGACTTTTGATGCAAGCTCAACAAAGCGTTTGTTGCATGTGGGCTTTGAGCCTGGCAACCCGAGGCACACAGGGCATGTGAGCGTGTTTGGCTCTGCTTCTTCAGGCAGGTTAACAGGGTTTTTGCACGCGCAGAATGCCTTTGTTTTTGTGTTCAACTGCACATGGGTTTCAAGACCGATCATGAGTGATACGTCGTTCATACAATCTATTCTGAAAGAAGATTAATATTGCTTACGCAAGAACAGAAAAAAAATAAACGACGCCACCCAAAAGAGTAAGGCGCCCGCGGAATCAAAGCTCCGCAACTCATCTCCCTTAACGAGAGAAAAACAAACAAATCACGAACCAAGTGGCTCGCATAATTTTTGGGCTCAAGGCTATATATGGATTGCTATACTTGAGCCCATATTTGACTGTTATCGGTTTTATCCGAAAAGCGCACCAAGACCAGCTGCAGCTTCTTCTTCTTTCTTGCCTGCATCTTCTTTGGGCTTTTTCTCTTTCTTTTCTTCTGCAGGTGCCGCTGCTGCGACAGGTGCCGCTGCGGACATAATAGCTGTCTTGCTTATTGCTTCTTCAATGTCTACGCCGTCGAGGGCTGCGACAAGCGCCTTCACGCGTGAGTCATCGGCCTTTGCGCCAGCAGCATCAAGAACTTTCTTTACAGCATCTTCACTTATCTTTTGTCCTGTTGCGTGCAAAAGCATCGCACTGTATATGTACTCCATTTTTATACTAACCTCCTTGAAAACATCCTGTTAACCGAACAAGGCACCAAGGCCTGCAGCGGCATTTTCTTCTTTATTTTCTTTCTTTTCCTCTTTTTTCTTCTCTTCTTTAGGGGCTTCTGCAACAGGTGCTGCACTTTCAATGCCGCCAGCCTCTTTTGGAAGCGTGCCTGCAAGCGAGAGCATCTGCATATTTGCTTTTTGTAGTATTGTTGAGACGGTTTCCTTGTTTAGTATATTTGCGTTTATTGCAAGGTTGAGTGCCTTGGTGTGGGCATCAAACAACTTGTGTGGTACAATCTCTTTGACAAGTATGTTTGTATTGAATGCAAGGTTGAACGCGCTTGTGTATGCTTTTTGCACGTTTGAAACATATTCTTCTTCGCTGACAGACAAGACCTCTTTGTCGAAGACAAATCCGTCTTCATATGCAACAACAAGGTTCATGCCGATTTCCATGGGCTTAATATCAACTTTTTGCAGCACATTTGCAACAACGTCGCTTATGACATCCCCTTTTTTTGCAACCTGCGAATCCTCGCGAACAACAATTTTATTTCCCATTATAGCGGACTTGACGCCTGCCTTTTGAAGATCACTTATTGCAGGACCCGGAGGCAGATTTGTCTCACCTTCTGGAACAATGATGTCATAGGGTGCAATATCGCCGGCCTTTGCATATGCCTTTGATTTGCTTTTTGAAATCTGCTTATGCAATTTGAAGGCGCCGACATTGCTCAAAATTAAAGAAGGTATGTGAATATCAACTTCAGAGAGTTTACTAATATCTTTTTTCCCGCATGACGCAATGGCTCGTGTAATTACAGTCCTTTTGTTCACAATAACTGTTGCAACTCCACGAAGTGCCTTTCGGATTTCCTGAAGTTCTTTTGATGGCAGGCCGGATAAATCAACCATACCAACAACGAGACTTTTCTTGATCTCTTCTGTTATGGCTTTTACATCATCCTGCTTTTTTTGTGAAACCATGTAATACACCTAATAATCAACTTTTACTGGAGGGCCCATTGTGGCCTTGACCAGCACCTCTTTCATGTTCTGCTTTCCCAGAGGGAATTTCTTCTCAAGGGCACTAAGCATTGCATTAAGGTTTTTCAGTAATTCATCATCAGACATCTTTTCTGTGCCTATTGTGCATGAGATTGTAGGATTGTCTTTTAGTGAAACCTTTACGGTCTCTTTAAGCTTGTTTATCACAGGCGTTGCGTCAGCGTGTGGAGGGAGCGGTTTTGGCATCTTACCGCGCGGACCAAGCACTTTTCCAAGGCTTTTTCCGATTCGCATCATGAGTGGTGCCTCTGCAACAACAAAATCAATACTTTGCGAAAAACTCCTGACTTTTTTTGGGTCTCGCTCAAGTTCACCGAACTCTTTTTCATTAAGAATGACGTCTGCAACACCTTTTACCTTGAGGGCGAGATTGCTTCCGATTACACCAACGCGCGCCTTTTTCCCACGCCCTGACGGAAGCATGACCTCGAGTGAAAACTTATTCTCAGCTTTCTTAAGGTCGAGATGCCGGACACTCACAACAAGATCTATTGACTGCGTGAATTTTCTTCCGGTTCCTTTTTCTTTTGCTTCCTTAATTGCGTATTTTGCTTTGGGCATTTAGTACACCATTACTCTTTCTTGTCTTTCGAGACCACAACCTCTCGCGGCATGATTTCTTTGATGATTTCCCCTGGTATTTTCTCGGTTATCAGTCTCTTCTCAATCTCTTTTCGCTCTTTTCCTTCCATTTCAGCGATAATCTTCTTTGCAAGAGCCTCATATTCATGTCGCCTTTCTTCTATTTCTGCTGCAAGCTTCTTCTTCTCGTCTTCAAGTGCCTTAAGCTCTTCTGCAGAAAGCTCAGTCTTCCCTGAGCGGATTATCTCATCATATTTTCCGGCATCAATATCTTTTATTGTCTCGCGTGGGTCTTTGCCTTCCACAAGAACTCCGCCGGAAAGGCATGTGCCGACAATGGATTTTACCATATTTTTCCTGTCTTTTGAAAGGAGAACTTCTTCTTTCATAAGTGCAATCTTGATTGCCTGCTCCATCTTAAGGTCTGCAACATGCTCTGAACCCGCATGTTTTGCAAGTTTTTCTAATTTGACTTCTTTTTTTATCAATTGTGATACCGGCGGGCTTCCGATTTCAATATCATATGTCTTCTCTTCTGTGTCAACAATAACTTTTATCGGAACTTTCATTCCTGCAAATGCCTTTGTCTTTTCATTGATGGCTGCAACTATTTCTCCAATATTCATTTTGAGAGGAGCAAGCGAGGGACCTAAAGGAGGTCCTGCTGTCGCTTTTCCACCATCAACAAGAGCATCTATTGTTTTTATTGCCATTTAAACACCATCATGCACTATTTCTGCTTGGTTTAAGCAGGTCGAGCTTAATTGTAATTGGTATTGGAACCGCAGACTCGACAAGTTCGATTTTTGCCTCACGCTTTGTTTCATCAAGGCGCACAATTTTTGCCTTTTCGCGCTTGAAAGGGCCTCCGATGACTTCAACAAGGTCTCCATCATGGAATGTTATCTCTTTCTGGTTTTCAGCAAAGAACTGCGCGATTTCGTTTAGTTCTACATCCTTTGCAACAATGCCGCGTACATGCGGCACTCCTTGCGCAATATGGCGGACATCCTCGTCATCGCCTTCAATGAATAAATATCCTTTTAGTTCTCCGGGGCTCATAAGTGCCTTTATTCCGGGGTTCTTGACGCGTATTTTTGTGTCAAGCGAATCCAGCACTGTCTTTTCACGTCCGACGGTTGTCCTTATTGCAAATATAGACATGGCACAATTCACCTCAACTGAATAATTTTGAATACACTGCTACGAAATATATTAAAAGCCCGATTGTTCCGATGATTGCCATTCCGGCTCCTGTCACTTTGACAGACATCAAAAACTCTTCACTGTTAGGCTTCTTTGTGATTTTAAGCACACGGCTGTACTCACTAATTTTCTTTCTTATATTAAGCTGCATAACAATCCGCGCGTTTTTTAAGCAGTTCACCAAGAAATACCCCTTCTGCCTAAGCAGTAAAGAGCCCATTTGCAAAGTGTGATAAAAACACACAATGTTTCTGCGGCTCTGGACGGGTAATCCTTATCGAGTAGGAATATACGGAAAGGTAAGTTTATAAATGTACTTCCTGTCCAAGTAATGATATGATTGATTTTGACAATAATGGCTGGCTGATTAAGGAAGAAACAGAAACAAACACAGAATACGGAACCTGTCCAAACAAGAGATCTATTGAACAGTACATAAAAAACGGGTTTGTCATCGTGGATAAGCCAAAAGGCCCGACTTCGCATCAGGTTGCGGCATGGGTGCGCGATATGTTTGGAGTAAATAAGGCAGGGCATCCCGGAACGCTTGATCCTGCGGTAACAGGGGTTCTTCCGGTTTTCATAGGGAATTCGGTTAAGGTTCTGCCATTGATTGTGCGCTCAGACAAAGAATATGTCTGCCTTATGCAGGTGCATAAAGATGTTGGGGCAAGAGAAATTCGCAGTGCTATCAATGAGTTTGTCGGCACAATAACGCAGATGCCTCCGGTAAAAAGCGGCGTCAAGCGAAGGTTTCGTGACAGAAAGATACATTACATAAAAATTCTTGAAATTAGCGGTCATAACGCATTATTCCTTGCAGGGACCGAGGCCGGCACATACATAAGGACCCTTTGCGTAGACATAGGCAAAAAGCTTGGTGTGGGCGCGCACATGCAGGAGCTAAGGCGCACAAAAGCAGGAATGTTTTTTGAGAAAGATGCTCACAGCCTGCACGAGATTCGTGACGCTTACGAGTTTTACCATGAAGACGCGGACGAATCCGCTATCCGGAAATTAGTTCGCCCTCTTGAGGATGCAATAACCCACGCAGGCCAGATAGTCATCAAAGACTCAGCCGTTTCTTCTGTTTGCAACGGAGCCCCGCTACATGCGGGTGGTGTTTTGCGCATTAAAAAAGATATAAGGGAAGGCGACAAAATTGCATTGTTGAGCCTGAAAGGCGAGCTTGTTGCGCTTGGCACTACAGCAGCAGATTCCGCGAAAATGATAAAAAAAACAAAAGGTATTGTTGCATCAGTGGACCGGGTTGTGATGAATGCAAAAGCATATCCGAAAACATGGGGAAAACAGGAGGCGTAGGTTATGGCTGGAAGAATAGCGGCGGAAAGTGGATTGCCTGCGCACAGTGCGCGTACAGGTCATGGCATAATGCTCGGCGTTGTATTGATTGCAGTCGGCCTTGCAATAAAAGCAGGCATGGAATTTGCAGAC
>JAFCBV010000094.1 GCA_017610545.1 Candidatus Nanohalarchaeota archaeon
AAAAGATGGAGTATAGAATGCTTTCACAGAGATGCAAAACAGCATCTGGGACTGGAGGATTATCAGGTTCGCAAGTATCGCGGGATACAGGTAGTCGTACTCGCCGTGCTTGTGACCTATACTCTGTTGGTCCTAAGCAATCTGAAAAACAGTATGCTGTCGCGTATTTCAAAAGCATACAAACGGCCTTTGCAGACCATCGGAGAAATGTGCCGTTTTATGAAGCTGTCAGCCATTAAAGGATGGAACTGGATTAGGCGGAAGATCCGCGATAAAGAAGAATTTCGGAGAATACTTAATGCACATGTTTTGGTGAAAAACGCAAAAGTTTAGCAATTGAGGCAATCCATAAAATAGAATTTGAATACCCGGGAAACAGAGAAGTTTGCCATATCGTTTAATATTCCTGATCTTCTAAGTGAGGTATTGCCTTTTGTGGACATGCAGCCACACAGCGGCCTTCACTATCGCATTTTTCCGGGACCACAAGAACCGATTTTCCATCAACTATTTTTAGACATTTTAGAGGGCATGCTAAGACACAATGTCCGCATCCAATGCAATACTCTTTTAGTATTCTTAAAATGCGGCAGATTGTGCTTAACTTTTGGGATTTAACGAAGTCGGGCGTAGCCCGATTTGGGCGAGCAAGAGCGAGCCGTTAAATCGCTTGTTAAGTTCCCGCTCACCAACTGAATTAATGCGGTCGAGCAAACGCTCACCAACTGAATTAATGCGGTCGAGCAAAACACAAATTCCCAATTTCTCCAAAGTGCGAAGAAGTTCGAAGCGAGCCTTCCCAGCGTTGGGCGGGTGGGGAGCCGATGCGTTTTATTTTACGAATACAACAATGGGCGTATCAACCAATTTTTTGTTTCATTAATAATTGTTACCCAAGCGAGTGAGAATTGAATTTAACAACAATTAAACGCATAAAAACTTCGCTTTTTTCTATCAAAATATTTATAAAGTTCAGTACTTATTGATAGTTATGCCCATACTGAAATATGTTATTCATGTCGACGATGTTAAGGGTAGAGAGATTGCCTTCAAAAATCCAACAATTCAGAGAGTAGAGAGTTATTTGCAGGCTATGCGCGATTATAACTTAAACATCCATACGGAAATAACTACAATCAGCAATCTTTCTGAAGTATCTGAAAAAATGCCTAAAGAGTTTCAACTAGAAATTGTGCTTGCAGATGGTGTAGACCCAACTCCTATGACTGAAGGACTTCGGCGTTACGGGGCTGTGCTTTTGAGTGATGAAAACAAAGAATAAATCGCGTCGCAATCCCCCTGGTCTGAAGAATTTTAAGTCTTCACAACCCGACTCTCCCCCCCAACCTTCTCAATCCGTATAATATTATCAACAAAGCTCTCAATCTTCTCCTCATGCGAAACAATTATTATCTGGCGCAACGCCAAACTACGCAAGACATCGCGCACTTTATCCAGCTGCTCACCCGAGAAGCCATCAGTCGGCTCATCAAGTATGAGCAGGTCCTTTGTCTTTATGTTGTCTGCAAGGGAGTTTATCATATGGTTGAGCGCGAGCCGGTACGCAAGGGCAACCGATGTCTTCTCCCCGCCTGAAAGGTGGCCAAACTCCGTCTCAAACCCGCTCTGCTCAACAATAGGTGTAAACGTTGCATCCACCCTTGCAGAAAGGGCCTCCTCATCAATAAGCATCTCAAACCACTTGCGGAACATTGCATTAAAATCATGGTGTATGCGCCCCATCATATGGCGCTCGATTGTTTCCATTAGCGGTGAAAACTGGTTCTCAATCCAGGAATACAACTTTTTGATGCTCAAAAGCTGCTTTTCAGCATGGCGCTTGTCCGCAATCTCAAGCTCAATTGATTCAAGAGACTTCTTTAAGTCTTCTTGCTGCTGCAGAGTGCGCGCAAGAGCCTGCTTCTTCAGTGAAAGCTCACCGTCAAGGACCTCAGACTCCTTTTTCGCTTTCACATGCAACTCACTTGACTCTGCGTTTTTTTCTGCATCAATTTTAAACATAACAATTTCCTTTTCAAGAGCTTCTTTCTCTTTCTCTGAATCAAGAAGCGCTTTCTCTTTTGCAGCCAAATCATCTAAGATTCTTTTGATCTCATTTTCAGACGCAAGAAGCCCGGTAAGTTCGCGCTCACATTCCAAAATTTTTTCAGAAGATTTTTTTGTTTCAGCAAGCTTCTCAAGAATAACTTTTTTCTCATCCTCAAGCTTGGAAAAAATCCTCTGAAAATTTGATATCTTAATCTCTTCCCCGCCAAGTATTGCCCGCTTGTGCGACTCGCCAACATCCTGAAGGCATGTTGGACACTGGCTTATGCTTTTGACACGCTCAACTATCTCCCCCGACATCTTTTGCCGCGCGCTGTTCTCAGACATAACAGAGTCAATAGCCCGAACCTCTTTTTCAAAGTGCTCTGCCTGTGTCTTCAGGTCGTTTTTCCTCAGAATCTCGTTTTTCAGTTTGTCAGCCTTCTCGCCAAAGTCTTTTGCATCTCCTGACATTTCCTTCTGCCTTTCGGTCAGGACCGAAGACTCTTTTTGAAGAACCAAAACCTGCCTTTCAAGCATCTCTTTTTTTGACACAGCAACAGTAATTTTTGCAGTTGTGGATACAAACTCCTGCGTCTGTTTTTCAAGAGCATCAATACCCTTTTTTCGCTCTGCAAGGTCCTCCTCCGCAGTTTTTACTTTTGTTTGAATGCTGTTAATCTCATCCAGAATTTCTTTACCCTGCGTAAGCATATCAACTCTCTGCTTTTCCTTTTCCTCAAGCCCTTCCGAGAGCCCGGAAAGCCACTCTATTTTGCGGCGAAGGTTGCGCGAGACTATTGATGCATTGCCGCGAAGGCGCCTGTATCGGTCTATGCCAAACACATGGCGCATTATTGAGGTTCTTTCATCCGAGGATATAAGCAGTATCGCCTTCATCTCTTCCTGCGGTGTATAAACTGTATACCGATAAAGCAGGGACTTGTTTTTCCGAAGAAGATTTACCGGGTATCCAAGCAGCTCAAACACAAAGAAGCGAAGCGCAAAGCCTGTGAGGTCATGACGCACCCCGTCAACAATTGCGTGCCCTGCACTTTGGGTTATCATGTCTTTTTTTCGCTCAAGAGTGCGCGATATCTCAACATCACATCCCCCGAGGCGTATCTTCAGGGTCACACTCCCTTGTGTTTTCCCGTGGCGAAGAAGCTCGGCCCCTGAAAGCTCGCCAACGCGAAGCCCGAACAAGGCAAAGTCAATTGCAAGAAGTATGCTTGATTTTCCGCACCCAATGTCTCCCTCAAGAAGAACAGAACCTGCAGGAAACTTTATTTTCTCATCAACATAACTTCGTATGTTTTGAAGGTGTATGAACTCAATAATCATCTAATCATCCTCTTTCCAGATGCCAAGCGCTCTTTCGCCGAGATTGCAAACTTTCTCTTCAAATGCGTTGTTTGTCTCGCCTTCCTGCTTTTCAAGGTCAAGGCATGCCATAAGCTCGCGCGCAAGCAACTTCTCATCCATGCCTATGTCGTTTTTCCCAAGATGCTCGCGAAGAAGTTTGGATTCAAGCTCCTGCAAATTTAGTGAGTCCTCAACCTGCACTTCTTCAAACTCCCTGTCCTCAAGCATAAACGTATTTTTCTTAAAAATCATCGCACCCCGCGTGTCCGCAATTTCCATTGCCTTTGAGAAATTCACATCGCGCACATTTCCTGACGAGAGTTTACCATAGACACGAAGAAGCACGATTCGGTCAGCAAGAGTTGCTTCTTTCAACTCCTCGGACATATGTTGTTCCAGGGATTCTGCTGATTTTCCTGTGGCATCAATTCTTATTGTGGTCACAATGTGCGGCTCAATAGGTATGTGCCTGGTTGAGACTTTTCCGTCTTCAACAGACACCTCCATGAAATTCCCCCGGCGCTCATGCTCAAGCTCCCTGAAATTAACCGGGTAGAGCGCGCCCGGGAATACAAAGCGCCCAAACTCTTGTTCGTTCTTCTCAAATATTGTGTGCACATGGCCTCCTGCATAATAGTTGAAGTTTTTCGGAAAGCAGGATAAAGGAATGCCCTCAATCGCTTTTAGAAAACGCGGCTTATACTCCTCAATTGCTGAGTGGAACATGAATATTTTGAACCCGCTCTCATTTTCAAGTGAGCTACGGTCAAGTGCATCATAATACCTTCTTTCAAGCCCGCCCTTTTTACCGGGCATGCCTGTAATCTTTGCACCGGTCTTTTCATCGGTCGTAAATTTCAGAAAAAGGTGTTCATCGCGTTCTTTCGCTTTTGCAACATCAATGAAAAGCCCGGCTGCCTCAAGAACGCGTATTATTGTCTTATCAGACTGAGAGAAGTCGTGCGAGCCTGCAATGACATATATCGGTATTTTGGCATCGCGCACTTCTTTCATCTTCTTAGTTGCAGCGCGCAGAATCTCCATGTCCGGTGTGCATGAGTGGAACAGGTCGCCTGATATCAGCACAAAATCCATATTCTCCTTGATGCACCAGTCCATTGCTTCCTGAAACGCCAGAAGGTTGGTTTGCTTAAGAACAGGCTCTCTCCACGAATCAAGGTGGCAGTCAGCAAGATGCGCAAATTTGAAGGAATTTAACAT
>JAFCBV010000095.1 GCA_017610545.1 Candidatus Nanohalarchaeota archaeon
ATGTTCTTGATGTCTAAAATACGTAAAAAGCATGTCTCATAAGCATTATGGGCTTTCTTGTAATGCGCGCTGAAGCAAATCACGAAAACATACCCTGCTTTTGGTTATGCTTTTTGGTCGATTCAGCTCGCGCGAACTTGTGAGCATGCCTCGCTCGCCAAAAATCATGAAAATCCACAAAAGAAATTGGTTGGGCTTTTCAAGCTTCTTCAAACTTTGTTTGAAGACCTTCGAACGCTAGTGAGATGGTTTCAGTGGTTCGCACCAAAACTGAAGCGAGCTTGCTAGTTTTGGTTTCGCTATGAACCCTCCGACAGCACATATTGGTTCAGGTCGGAGATCTTGAAAATCTACTGAGAAGTTGGATAAGCTTTTCAAGCTCTTGTGAGGGTTCGCCTCGCAAGCAAAGTGAGCACGCCGCTTGCGGGCTCACTCCTCAAAGATAGCCCCGCCAGGATTCGAACCTGAGTCAAGAGGTCCAGAACCTCTTATGCTTGCCACTACACCACGGGGCTGTATGTATATCAACAGCATAAGATATTCTTCAAATCTTTAAAAAGTTCCTGCGCGCATATTCGTTGGGAACACATATGCAGTCTAAAAAGGAAAGCAAGAAAAAGACATCTATTTTAGAGTTCTTTCTCGGGCACGAAAAGATTACGAGAACCGATTTAATAGAGCTGATAATCGCTGCTGTATTTATCGTATATCTTGCATTTTTTGTGCTTAAAATACACGAAATTATATAATGCGCGCGAAATAAGGGAACACTATGCTGTATTACCTATTTGGGACGCTCTCGCTTCTCTGGATAATTGATTTAATACAGACTGTGCGCTTTTCAGGGAAAAAAGGTCCTGGTGTTGAAAGAAACCCGCTTGCGAGATTCATTCTCAAAAAAAGCAAGGAGGATTTCATTCTTTTCAAAATAGTTGACCTTGCGCTTCTTTTGATAATAATGTCGCTCTTATACGCAAAGTACCAAATCCT
The DNA here is from genome assembly GCA_017610545.1 of Candidatus Nanohalarchaeota archaeon. Taxonomy (GTDB): domain Archaea; phylum EX4484-52; class EX4484-52; order EX4484-52; family B79-G9; genus JAFCBV01. The sequence continues at coordinate 991 of JAFCBV010000095.1, forward strand.
TGCGCACGGCATGCTTCTGTCGTTCATAGCCCTTTATTTTGCCACGATTATCCACAATCATCGTGCGCAGAAGGCGTAGCCAGATATTTAAGCTTTACAGAGAATCATGAAACAGCTATGCGACCCTGAAGTCGCTTGCGCTCCAACATCCCAAAAAGCATAGCTTTTTAGGACGCACTAAAGGACGAGGTTTGATTGGTTCAGTTTCAAGCTTTTCGGAAATCTGCTTCACAGATTTCCTGTATCGCTAAAAACGCTTGCGTTTTTGCGACCCCAAAATTCCTTTGGAATTTTTAGGGTTTCCGAAATGCAGGAAATGTATGAAGTACATTTCTGAAATTCCAACCGGTAACTCCGACCTGAAGGACAGAGTTTCAACGGTTGTAAATCACCAGGAAAGAAGGGATATAATGGATAAAAAAATACACAGCCTCATAATCATTGGCGCTGGTCCTGCAGGCATAGCGTGTGCGCTTCGGGCAAAAGAGCTTAACATGGAACCAATTATGCTTGAGCAGGAAAAACTCGCAAACACAATAGAAAACTATGTTGAAGGGAAAAAACTATTTGGGGTTGTGGGCTTTTTCAAAAAATCGCCGAGAGAACTCATAAATTTCTACAAAGAAGACCTTGCGCGCGCTAAAATAGACTTGCGCGAGGGTCAAAAGGTCGTCTCGGTAACTAAAAAGGATGATCTCTTCAGAGTTATGACTGAGGACTATGGTTTTGCATCAAAGGCTGTTGTTCTTGCAACAGGAGTGCAGGGAACGCCACAAACTCTTGGAATTCCCGGAGAAACTAAAAAGCATGTTTGCTACACACTAAAAAAACCGAAAAAATACTCTGGTAAGAACGTTGTCGTTGTCGGCGGCGGTGACACTGCAATTGAGGCTGCTGTTACACTATCAAATGCAGGGGCCAAAACCGTGTTGTCCTACAGGCGCCCTGAGTTCTTTCGTGCAAAAGAGCTTAATGTGAAACATCTTGAAGAAAGTAAAGTTGATGTCCGGTTTTCGACAAATCTGGCAGCGATTCATAATAAGAACGTTATTTTGAGAAATGCAACAGATAATCGCGAGGAAATACGCGCTGATGCCGTCTTCATTCTGGTCGGAGTTATCAAAAATGCTGGCTTTTATCGGGAAATCGGGCTTGAGCTTGACAAAGATGAAAACGTAGTATATAATGAAAACACTCTTGAAACTCCAATCCCCGGCCTTTTTGTTGCGGGAGATATCAGCCTGAGAGAAAAACTTATTGCACCTGCAATGTATCAGGGATTTAAGGTGGCTTCTTCTGTTTTGATGTATAATGCGAAGGCAAAATTATAATCATTTTAATGATACGTCTCCAAATCAGCCCCATGTACCAAACAGTTACTGAAGGCGCTGCCAGAATAAAGGCGTTTTCAGGCAAAATGACAAAAAAGGACGAGGTATTCTATAACACTCACATGAAGTTCAACAGAGATATTTCTGTAACTGCTTTAAAAGCATATCAAAAGCTTTCGGGAAGAACTCTGAAGGTCATGGATGTGCTTTCAGCCACAGGAGTGCGCGGCATACGCTATGCCCTTGAGTGCAATGGCATAGACAAAGTCATGATGAATGACCTAAATCCACATGCATTCGAGCTAATTAAAGAAAACGTAAAATTAAACAGGATCAAGAATGCTGAAGTGTTCAGGCTTGACGCGTGCGAGCTTCTCTCGCGCCATAAATACCTGATAGATTTCGTGGATATAGACCCTTTTGGCTCACCAATATCGTTTCTTGACTCTGCTGCGCGCGCTGTGTCAAATAAGGGCTTTTTAGGCATCACGGCAACGGACACAGCACCGCTTTCAGGGACATACCCGAAAACATGCAGGAGAAGATACGGCGCAGTAACTTTTCGCTCAGATATAGGGCACGAAATTGGCCTACGTATACTTATTGCAAATATTGCGCGCGAGTGCGCAAAATATGACAAGGGACTCACCCCGGTTCTCTCGTTTTCAATGCGCCATTACTTTCGCATATTTGCCAGAATAAAAAAGACAAAAAGTGCTGCACTAAACGCTATAGACACTATCGGATGCTTATGGCTCTGCAAAAAGTGCGGCTCGCGAGGTTTTGCAAAAGACGCAGGCACAAAAAAGTGCCCCTCCTGCAAAAACGATACCCTGAATGCAGGCCCTCTCTGGATTGAAAATATTTATGAAAAAGCATTTCTTGAAAAAATGCATGGCTTTGCAGGCACAGAACAAGAGAAGAAATTTCTTGAAAAGCTAATTATTGAATCAGAAAAAAACGCGCCCCTTTACGATATCCACCAGCTCGCAAAACTTTCCGGAAAAACGGTTCCCCGAACAGATAATGTTCTTGAAGTTCTTTCAAAAAAAGGATTCTTTGCGATAAATAGTATAACTTCAGGCCACCACATAAAAACAGATGCTTCGGCAAAAGAGATTATTGGATTGATGAAATATGATTGAAAACACACGAGCACTTCTTTCAAAATATGGCATACGCCCGAACAAAAGGCTTGACCAGCATTTTTTATCAAACGAAAACTATATTAAAAAAGAAATTGATGCTGCAAAAATCACAAAAAATGATGTGGTTCTTGAAATAGGTCCCGGTGTTGGAACACTGACACAATACCTGCTTGAGAAAGCCAAAGGGGTTGTTGCAGTTGAGCTTGACAAAAATCTTGCTAATGTTTTAAAACAAAGGTTTCCTGAAAAAAACTTCTCGCTCATTGAGGGTGACGCCCTTAAAGTCGCGATTCCTGAATTCGACATATGTGTCTCAAACATTCCATACTCGATTTCATCCAAAATCATTGTGCTTGTCTCAAACATTCCATACTCGATTTCATCCAAAATCATTGTGCTTATCGGGAAACTCGGCAAGCCCGCTGTTCTGATGTTTCAAAAAGAGTTTGCAGAAAGGCTTGATGCGAAACCGGGCACTAAAAACTACTCGCGCATTTCTATTGCCTCGCAGTATTATTTTGAGGCTAAAAAAATATGCAAAGTTCCAAAAACAGCATATTTTCCAAAACCAAAGGTAGACTCTGCTATAGTCCGGCTTGTGCCGCGACATGACACGCCGGATGTCGGCGATGAAGATTTTTTCTTCAATGTTGTGCGCGCTCTT
>JAFCBV010000096.1 GCA_017610545.1 Candidatus Nanohalarchaeota archaeon
AAGTAGCTGAAATCCTGCTTAAGACAGGCTCAATTATTTTGAGTCCTGAGAGTCCTTTTAAATACGCTTCCGGAATATACAGCCCGCTTTGGATTGACGGAAGAAAAATTTCCTCATTCCCTGAAGAAAGATCTGAAGTAATGGACTTGCTTGTGCAGCAAATTGACGCCCGTGTCGGGCTTGAAAATGTTGATATTGTTGCAGGGACTTCTTCTTCAGGAATCTCGCTTGCAACATTTGTTGCAAGGCGCATCAAAAAACCAATGATATACATTCGCTCAAGCGCGAAAAAATACGGCAAAGGAAAACAGATAGAAGGTGCGTATGAAAAAGGCAAGAAAGTTGTTATTCTAACAGACATGATAAGCACACAAGAAGACGTCCCTGTTGCAGTAAATGCACTAAAAGAAGAAGGTATGGATGTTCTTGGGTGCTTCGCAATATACGACAACAGCATAAAAACTATAAACGAGTTTCTCAGGAAAAACAATATTCCGTTATATACTCTTACAAATCTTAATGTGCTTGTTGACTGTGCAGAAAAAATGCACTTGTTTTCAGCCAAGGAAAAAGAGATTGTGCTGTCATGGGTAAAAAACCCAAAATGTTGGTTCAATGAACACGCAGAATCCATGAAAAAAAATGAATCCGTGCGCATGAAAAGAGCCTCCGAAATACTTCTTGACATAAGTGCCGTCACACTTTCTCCTTCAAAACCGTACCGCTACACTTCGGGCGTGTTAAGCCCGATATACACTGACAACAGACTTCTTATGAGCCAACCCCTCGAATGGAAAGAGGTGATGGATGCGTTTGCAGATATTGTGATAAACCAAATTGGGCGACAAAATGTTGATGTCATCGCAGGTACAGACTCTGCAGGAATATCACACGCCGCCTATCTTGCATCAATCCTTCACCTGCCGATGGCATACATCAAATCAGAGGAAACGCCTTACGGGACAAGAAACAAAATAGAGGGTCTGATAAAGCCCGGCGACCGCGTGGTGATTGTCGAAGACCTCATAAGCACAGGAAAAAGCTCAATCGCTGCCGCAAATACTACCAGAAATGCGGGCGCAATAGTTGACTATTGCCTTTCAATATTCGACTACGGGCTTGATGTGTCAAAAAAGGCTTTCTCTAAAGCAAATATTGATCTAATATCCATGACAAATGTTAATGCCCTTCTGGATGTTGCTGTTGCAAAAAAAACAGTCAGTGAAAAAGAAAAGAAACTTGTTCTAAAATGGCAGAAAGACCCGAATGGTTGGGAAACAGAAAAGTGATAGACGTCTTCTATCGCTCCAAAAACCAATTATTGACAGCAAGTATTCTTGGAGAATACAGACCAATCAAGCAAAGCATTCGACAAATCTTTCTTTTGATCAAACTTTTATTTGCGAGCCATCACACCAATATCTGGCGAAGGAAAGAAAAGTTTGCGAGTGAAAGAAAAGGTTGAAATATCGAAAGACACTAAAGCTTGCACCCAGTCGCCTGTTCAAGCCATGCAATATCCTTCACGCCATTGTATGCCGTATTATTATACACAACCGAAGGCACATTCTGCAACCCAAGGTCAACACAACCTTGCAAAAACTGCCCGTCACAGCTCACATAAAGCTTTCCTGAATACATACCAAGAAGTTGTAGTTGCATTGAAGTCATTGATGCCGCATCAGAAGAAACGCCCTGATCCAGAACACCATAAATCCTAACGCCATTATCATATAGGCAGTCCACAAAGTTCTTTGCAGCACTCACATCATCTATTGATCTATCAACCATAATCATGCCTTCTGAAAGAAGTTTCCCGTCCTTTGTCACATACACTTCCTTAAAGCTCGTTCCTGAAGTAGTTGCAACCTTCAATGCAATCTTATACATGCCACTCTCTTCATTGGCAGACAAAACCTCAAATGTAGCTCCGGGATTTGCAAGTTCATACAAGGTCTTTACTTTTTCACCAGCAGAATCTGATGAATTAAAATACATACCCCATGCAACAGGGCCTGCAATCGAAACAATAAGGGCAACGATAAGAAACACAGTAACTCTCACACCTGCACCGCCCTCTCTAAGAACCATACAAAATATTGAGAACGCACGTTTATATATTTTGTCTGAAAATTGCCCCATTAAGGCAAATCAAACCCCGCACCAGGGCTTATGAATATATCTCCGCCCGGATAGACAAAAATATCCTGCCCTGTTGACGGGAATGTCATGTTACAACCGGTTTGCAGAGACATGTTGCCGTAAATGTATAGGTCTTCCGGAACGCTCATACTGCTTGTGCAATCACAGCTCACCCATGAAGGAATCGTCCAGTCTCCAACTGTTGGCGGCTCGCAATAAATAGAAACCTTTATCTCGGTGTCATCTTCCAAAGAGATGTTGAAGCTTGGAAGAACTCCTGCTGAGTCTGTATTCAAAATGTATGGAACTCTCTTTTCACCGCCGGAAGTATTATATATGAAATATGTCGTACTCGGCAAAAGCCCTGTCAGGTTGTAGTTCGCTGTTATTCCTGTTGTTGAATTGGTGTCGTTCCATGTCATTGTCTGCTGAGACCATGTATTGAGTGTTCGATTTATTGAGCCTGCAGCAGACAACTTGTTCTTCAGCCAGATATTGCCGTCGGTCTCGTTGTTGTAGTTGAACCAGGATGTTGCGTCCCAGAAGTAAATCTGCCTCATTGCAGTGAAGTTAGTGTTGGTGAAATTGTTGGTTGTGCCTGCGGACTGAAGATAATACGGGGCGGCGTTTGTCGCGACAACAGATCCACCAGTGATGCTGTTGTTTGAAGATGAATCGATATAAACACCATATGCAGATGTGTTAGAAGTCGCGATGTTGTTGTTTGAGAGAGTGTTTGAGTTGCTGTTTGAATTAAGATAGATGCCATAGCCGTTTGAACCCGATGTTGTAATATTGTTGTTCAAAATGTTGTTTGAACTAGATGTACCTGCCCTAATACCCATACTCCAGTCGCCGGATGCGGTTATCATATTATTTGAGATATTGTTTAGATCGCTGGATGAGAGTGTAACTGCATAGATGTTAAGGCCAGAAACAATTATATTATTATTCAAAATTGTGTTTAAAGTACTAGATGAGAAAATATCAACTGCTTTGTCCGAGGTAATTATCGTGTTGTTCGATATCGTATTCAAATTGCTGAAACTCCAAATCATGATGCCACGACCCCCCACACCTGTGGTTGTAATTGTGTTGTTCGTGATGCTTAAATTGGTGGATGGAAATAGCCAGATGCCGTGGGCGGCTGAGCCTGATGTTGTGATTGTGTTGTTTTGTATTGTCCCATTTGAAGCTTCGATGAAATAAATCGCGTAAGCGTTTGATGTCGTAGAATTCTGCAAAATGTTCGCATTCTTTATTGTTGTGAAGTTGTATCCATTCTGATTATCTACAGCGTAACCTGTCGCACTTTGAGAATAATTTATCGTATATCCATTCCCGTCTAAAGTGACGTTATTCTCGGCTATTGTGAAACAGGTTCCGTCAGATGAAACATTTCCAACCAGATTGTATGTCTCCGGCAGGTTCAAGTCACCGCATGACGAGACATTCAATGCCTGAACCAGTATCTGGGTGTTGCCGTTGAGGTCAATTGTGAATGCGGGCAAAATTCCGTTTGCATTTGTGTCTTTGTAATAAGCCCGTGTTCTTGTACCGCCGGAAGTGTTGTATATTGCATAAGTCGTGGTTGGCAATAACCCTGTAAGTTCATATGTCGCAGTCAGTGCAGTGGATGGAGTTTCGTTCC
>JAFCBV010000097.1 GCA_017610545.1 Candidatus Nanohalarchaeota archaeon
ACAAGCAGGGTTTTATCAATATGAATTATCTCAGCCACTTCTTTATTTTTGACATCTATAGGAATGTTCTTTTCTGTCACATAATATGAACCTTCTTCATAGTATTTCACTTTCACATTGTAGCTCCCGGTCGGCGCGCTCGAATCAACTATCATTCGATATTTTACTATTTTCATATTTTCGTCATAGTATCCTTGATATCCTGTAATTGTTCCAATGTTCTGGAGCGACGGTTCCCCGGATACAAACTCAAATGGATATTCAGGGACAATCTCTATTATGAGATTGTTTGCGGCATTTCCACCGGTGTTTATCACACTTAAGCGCATATCAAATATATTTCCTGCAATAACCGGATCAGGATCCTGGTTCACAAGGCTAATTGAAATCGCAGTGTCATCGTCCAGGCCCGCATAAGCCATTGGAACAAAAAACACCAATGCCATTAATATCAAAACCGAAAAAATTGTTGATTTCATTTTTTATACACCTCTTGATTTTCACGAACACTTTTTATTTGTCCATCTTTCAACTCAATGATTGTACGAGCGTATTTAGCAAGGTCGAGTTCATGAGTGACGATGATTATTGTTTTTCCCTTCTCCTTCCACAGCCTGAAAAGAAGTTCCATGATATTCTTGCCTGTAACGCTGTCAAGAGCGCCTGAAGGCTCATCCGCAAGAATTATTTCCGGGTCGCATGCAAGGCCTCTTGCAATTGACACCCTTTGTTGCTGGCCTCCTGAAAGTTGCGCTGGCCGATGATGCATTCGGTCACCGAGATCCACGATGTTCAGAAGCTCCCTCACTCTTTTGGCTGCATCAAGCTCATCATATTCCATAAATTCCATGGGAAGCATGACGTTTTCAAATGCAGACATTGACGGAATCAAATTGTATTGCTGAAAAACAAAGCCTATCGTCCTGCCACGAAAAGATGCCAAATCGGATTCACTCATCACACCAATATCTTTGGACTTAAGATATATGCGCCCTTTTGACGGAATGTCAAGGCAGCCCATAAGGTTCATCATAGTTGACTTGCCGCTTCCGGACGCCCCGGTTACAGCCACAAAATCTCCCTGCTTTATCTCAAGGCTTACGCCTCGAAGGGCAGGCACTTCTACATCTCCCATCTGATATATTTTCCACACATTCTCCATGCGAAGCAGTACATTCCCCGGGACTTTTTTTTGCATTTTCATCTCATCATCTACGGCGTCGCAGTACACGATTTCATAAGATTGAAACCGTATATAAATGTTCGCTGAAACCACAAAATAGGATTTCATTGTCTTGAAACCAATGTAGAACGTTTATAATAGTGACGCCCCCAATATCCTCATGTCCCGCCAAACCAAAAAATGGTTGCTGCCACTTTCTGGTTTGGCAGTAATGCTGTTCCTGGTTATTTTTTTCTTCAACATCTCTGAAGTAAGGACTTTTGAAAAGCCGTCAAAAATAGACTCTAATTTTTCAGGCGTAAATAAAACCGAATTTCGCCAGGTTCACATCCCTCTTTTTTACCGGCTGATTTTGTCTCCTGCATTATTGATGATTGCAACGGTTTTAACAACATATTATTTCATATCCCGCAGGCTCGAGGAACAATTGGAAAAGAACATGGCTTTAATCTTAAAGCTCATAAATAAAAATAATTCAATTCCAAAAACAAGCATCAAAAAAGTTGATCATAATACAATTCTGAGATTTCTAAACGCAAGCGAAAGAAAAATTCTGGAAAATCTCATTGAAAATAAAGGCACAACATTGCAATCAGAAATAAGCCGAATGCCCGGCATGAATAAATTGAAAACTCATCGCGCAATAAAAGACCTTGAGAGAAAAGGCATAATCAAAACAGAAAGCCATGGCAAAACAAACCGCATTATCCTGGATAAGGATATCCGCGACACAATTCTTGGCTAACTCATCCGTCAGTGCAAACAGCTTATTGTTTTCGGCAATTCCATAAGCAAATCAGACCCGACAAGCCCGTCACCAAACTTCCTTGAGGCAGCCTCGCCTGCAAGTCCTGTTATATACGCGCCGGCGCACGCCGCCTCAAAAGAATCGGTTCCGCGCGCAATAATCGCTGCGCACACCCCTGCAAGAACATCGCCTGTGCCGCCTGTTGTCATGTATGGTGTTCCCGTCTTGTTTGAATAAACATCTTTTCCATCACTAACATAATCTACCGGACCTTTTGCAAGTATTATTGCCTCTGTCTTTTTTGCAAGCCTTTTTGATGCCTCTTTTCCGCATTCTTCTCCGGACAACATCCGAAACTCCCCCCTGTGCGGCGTCAAAAGAAAGTTTCCAGGCAACTTCATGCCCCGGACTGCATAAAGCGCGTCCGCGTCAATTACGCAGGGAATTTTTATTTTTGGCAAAAGCCTTTGCACAAACTCCACTGTCTTTTTCTCGCGCCCAAGCCCGGGACCTATAACAACCGCGTCTGAATCCAAAATCAGCTTTTCCATTGCCCGTATGTGTCTTTCAGAAAAAAAACCACCCTCAAAAGGAACTGTTATCATGTCAGGCGAAAAAGAGGCAACGATATCTGCCGCGCGCTGTGGCGCTGCAACAACTATGAGGTCAGCCCCGCTTCTAAGCGCAGCCATTGCAGAGAACGCGGGCGCACCGGTATACACTTTGCTGCCCCCGATAATAAGAACTTTACCAAAGTCGCGCTTTTTTGATGCGGGCTTTCTTTTCATGTATATATTTTTCACGAGAGTGTCCGAACTGAGTGCCATATATGTTATTTATACCCTGCTAAATTAATATTCTTGATGGACCCCAAAACAACTCAGCCAATAATCTACACAGACCTTGACGGCACATTACTTGACCACAACACATACTCTTATGAAAAAGCTCTTGATGCCCTGAACATACTGAAAAAAAAGAAAGTGCCACTAATATTTTGCACCAGCAAGACACGCGCTGAAATCGAAAAATACCGCAAAGAGCTTGATATAAAAGACCCTTTCGTTTCCGAGAACGGCGGCGCGATTTTCATACCTAAAAAGTATTTTGGATTTAAGTTTCCATTCAGCAGACAAATACCCGATTATTATGTAATAGAAATCGGAACACCCATAAAGAGAATTCTGAATGCAATAGAAAATATCAAAAAAAGAGGCCATGACATTACTACCTTTTCTGATATGTCTGCAACCGTGCTTTCCAAAGATTGCTGCCTGAAATTGAATGATGCGAAAAACGCAAAAATGCGCGAGTATGACGAGGCATTCAAAATCAACATCAAAAAAGACGAGCCTAAAATCCGCGAACTGATAAAAAAACAGGGGTACAACTTCACAAAAGGCGGCAGATATTGCCACATCATGGGGGGAAACGACAAGGGAAAAGCAGTAAAAATCCTTACAAACCTCTTCAAAAGGAGATATTCCCAAACAAATACAATCGGCCTTGGAGACGGGCAAAATGACATACCAATGCTAAAGGAAGTTAATGTACCTGTAATTGTAAAAAACTCTGCGCACTCCGGGCTTAAAGTGGATTTTGATACAATAAGAACAAAGAAAGAAGGTCATGAAGGCTGGAGCAACGCTGTAAAGAAACTTGTTGTATTCAATTACTCAGGGACGCATCGCATATAATTCCCAGGAAGCCATTTTATTTGAGGGGTTTATTTCACTCTTTCCTTCAAAGTGGCTTAATTTAATTATCTCAAATTCTTTAAAGAAGTCCTGCATTTCAGATTCTGAAAAAAAATGATGGGGCATGTGTCCATCATCAGCATCGGTATTGAACCCGATACGCCTCAAAAATTGCTTTTCTAATATCCGCAATTTTCCCGTGTTGCATTACCTGATAGCATAGTATTCCATCAAAAAATTCATCTTCATATGGAAGCCGACTCATATCACACAATTTAAAGTCATTGTTAGGCAATATTTCTTTTATAACACATAATGCCTCTTTAGAATTATCACATCCAAATGCCTCAAAACATTCTTTTACAAGAAGGATTGTGTGCCTTCCTGTACCGCACCCCAAATCAAGAACCCTATTTACTCCTTTTTCCTTAAAGAATTTAACAGCTTCTAGTATTTTCTCTGAAACTTCTTTTTGAACAATGCCTTTTTCTTTGTACAGCGTATTCCAATCCTTCATATTGCAATTATAATAAACTAATTTTTTATAAACTCCTCCATCGCTGCTGCTGTTAAACAAGCCCCATATTTTTGAGCTTGTGATATGCAAGTATAAATTCAGCATGCCCCCAAGTCAGAGGCACAACCCAGTAAGCAAGATCTTCTTTCCGGTATTCCTTTGAGCGCATGACTCGTTCTGCTTCTTCCTTGCGCCCACTGCCATAATATCTCCCGACATTCTTCGCTTCAGCCTGCCAGATTAAAAAATTCTTTTTTGTTGCAACATGCTCGGGAATGAGGCCCTTCCTGTGGTGCCTTATGAACCACTCAAAGTATTTTTTTGCATGCCTTGCCTCTCCGGCATCCAGATAGTACTGCGCCATCCATGCAGTGTACATGCTGTAGGACCCGTAGCCTCCATTGTTCCTGCCCGGCCTGCCGTGCTTTCTCATATGCCTGCGTATTCCGCCAAGTTTTTTGTCATAAAGCTCTTTCTCAATATAAGCTGCGGTTTTTCGGACAATCAGGTCATCCGTAGGCAAAAGCCCGAGAATATACATACCAAGCTCGGATATGTCTGCATCATATATTTTATTCATGTTCGTCAACTTGATAAAGTGCCCGCCGCGAACCATTTTCTTCATAATGGATTCCCTCAGCTCCTTTTCAATCAAGGCCCAGTGGCGCGCATCTTTCTTTTGTAAAAGCAGCCCCGCCATCTTACGGCTCGCACTGAATCCTGCAAGTGCAGAGACATTCGCCCATATTTCGAACCCCGCCTCCATTGGCGGCCACTCGTGGATTGAGTTCATTGAATACACAAGGCGCTCCTCTTTGATATAGTGCTCCTCAAGAAAGCGCGTGCCAAGATATATTTTTTTCCAGTGTTTTTTGAGAAAGGATATGTCTTTTGTGCAGTCATAATATCTTTTTGCCATATAAAGCACAAGGCCGTTGCAGTCAACCTGTGATGGCCGGTAGCTTGCAGGCTGCCCGTCCTTTGTATAGCGCTGGTGCCATTCACCGATTTCACCGGAAAGCCCGAAAACAAATGAAAGTGTCTTTTCTACTTTATGATATTCTCCCAACTCAAGGAGTGTACGAAGTATCAACATTGTATCGCGCGGATACATGTATGGATACCGTGCATTGGGTGGACTTGCAAGAACGGCCCCGTTCGGCATTGTCACAGAATTAATAACTTCTATGCTCTTTTGATATATCGTTCGAAGCTCATTTTTCTCGCTTTCACTGAACATAAAATTCATTAGTATCAAGCCAGTATATAACTGTATCATACTTCGGCTTCTGCCAGAACGTGTATGTCAACAGCAAACCCCCTTTATAAAATTTAAAGTCAAAGTAAAGAGAGATTATGGTATACGAATACATTGTTCTTGGAATTGTAGTTCTTGTATTAGTCTACTACATAAACCGCATAATAGTTCTTTCAAACCGCATTAAGAACGCATGGGCGCAAATAGACGTCCAGCTAAAAAAGCGCGCTGACCTTGTACCAAACCTCATCAATACAGTCCAGGGCTATGCAAAACACGAAAAAGGGATAATGACAGCGGTTACTGAAGCAAGAAAAGCTATGATGGGTGCAGAAACCGTACACGACAAAGCAGAAGCAGACAATGCCCTTACCTCTGCACTAAAAAGCATACTTGCAATCGCAGAGAACTACCCTCAACTCAAGGCAAACGAGAACTTCAGGCTCCTGCAGGAACAGCTTGACGGCATAGAAAGTAAAATTGCATACTCACGCCAGTTCTATAATGATTCTGTTCTCGAATATAACAATTACGTCTCAACAATACCCGGCATCATCTTTGCACGAATAATCAGCAAGAAAGAAGAAGATTACTTCCAGATCGAAGAAAAAGAACGTACCGCACCCAAGGTGACTTTCGACTAATATTTCTATAGTTACACATCAAGCAACCGATGATATTATGAGCACTACTACTACAAAACATGTAAATTTTTTTGACCAGATGTCAAAGAACAAGCGCGACTCCGTAATACTTGTCTTCCTGATACTCGGGGTCTTGTACTCATTTGTTTACATCATTGCACAGGTTTACAACCCCGGTCTCACTTTTGTACTTCTGTCATTTTCAATAATAATCACTTTGATGCACACAACAATATAATATTACAAAGGCGCAGACATCGTCCTAAAAAGCACAAAAGCAATTCCTGCTGACCCG
>JAFCBV010000098.1 GCA_017610545.1 Candidatus Nanohalarchaeota archaeon
AAAATATCTTTGAAGTAATTTATAAGATAATTCATTTTTTAAGTAGAATTCTTGCTCAGGTGGCTTGATTTTACCTGGATTTAAGCCAACAACGATTACATCATTTTTTCCATCTCGCTTTTCATAAATTAGGCATCGCGGGATTATTCCCTCTTTTGGTTTATTTGTAATCCCATCACAATCTATTTTACATTTTACAAGTTCATCTCCTAACTTCTCAAGATTCATAGTTTCTTATGCAATACTTTTGTTTATTAAACCGTACTCGTTGCCAGAAAATACTTTTTTTATATAAATTTCAACATACCGTGGTGGGTAATTTGCCAAAAAGTGCGCGAAGAAATAAGGTTTCACTCAATATTAGCATGCTTCTTCGCAAGGTCTCTTTCTGTCTTGCCAAGAGAGTGCATCATTTCAACAACCGCTGCGTCAAGAAATATCATGCACGCATCCTCAAAAAGCGTACCAAGCGGTGTCAGGGGAACGTATGAGCCGCGCATCTGGTTCTTAAGATAGTCTTTTTTCAGGTGCTCTACATCAGACTTTGTCCTGCCCTTTACAATCAAAAAAATATCAGAAAGCCTTGCAACCTCAGACAAAGGATTTGATGTCAGTGCGCAAATCTTTGCCCCTATGTCCTTTGCGACCTCTGCCGCACTTACAACAGAATGTGTGTTTCCGGAACCCGAAATTAGGAAAAGAGTATCATCTTTTTGTATTCCCGGTGTGGTTGTCTCACCCACAACATACACCTCAAGGTCAATGTGGGCAAGCCTCATTGCAAATGCGGATGCTACAAGCCCTGAGCGCCCCATTCCGTAAACAAAAATGCGCTTTGAAGACACAAGCAGTTTGAGAAGCTCCTCTGCCTTATTTTGGTCAATTTCATTCGCTGCTACAGTGATATGACTGATAATCTCGTGAAGAGCTTCTTTTGCGTATTTCATATAACCACGGGATAGTTATCCACTCAAGTTAAAAAAGGTTAGCATTAAGCGACCAGTAATCTATTTTAATGTGCTAATGCATTTGTTGATATGGAAAAGAAAAACACGTTCAAAAAGTTTTACCCGGCAGGGACTGAAAGTATTTTTTCTGAAGACATTTGTTTTGAAAGCAAGTTCAGCGAGCTTATGGTGATGAAACCTGCGTTTGTCGCTTCTGCAAAAATCATAAGGGATGCAATTTCTGACGGAATGCCTGTTTATATACGCCACCACGCTGACGCTGACGGCTATGCAGGAGGTATTGCTCTTGAAAAAGCAATATCACCCGTAATCCGAAAGCTACGCTTCAATGATACCTGGAGATATTTTGACCGCCAGCCATCCAAAGCTCCTTTCTATGACTATTCAGACGTCCTTCGTGACATCATCACTTCAAAAAGAAACACAGAGCGCTTTGGCTCAAAGCTTCCGCTTGTGGTTTTAGTTGACTTAGGCTCTACCAAAGAGGATTTGCTTGCCCTTCGTCGCGCAAGAATCCACGGCCTGAAAGTGGTTGTGGTTGACCACCACAGCCCCGGAAAAGTTGAAGCAGGAAAAAGCGCAGTTGACAAGTACATTGAGGCACACATAAACCCGTATCTTTTCGGGCATGACAAAAACATTACTGCCGGAATGCTTGCGTATGAACTTGCAAGGACTATTGATATAGGTGTTTACGCTCCCATTCTGCCCGCTGTTGCAGGCACAGGGGATAAGTCGCACGGGAAAATATTTGATGAATATGTTAAGGAGTCCGGCGAGACCCAAGAGTTTCTAAAAAAGCTTGCGCTCTGTGTAGATTTTGAGGCATATCACTTGCGCTTCATGAATGACTCCGGAATCATCAGCGAACTTTTGACGCTCAGTGATTCTGCACGCAAAACAGTCGAACTTTTGTCAGATGAAATTACAGAGAGAATCAACGCACAGAAAGCCGTAATAAAAGAATACTCAGTTGTCGAAACCATGAAAAACGGCTTTGTTATGGGCTTGTTTGATGCAGAAAACGGCATGGAGCAAGGACGATTCCCACAAATAGGCAAAACAAGCGGCATATTCATAGAATACTTATCTGAAAAACACAAGAGCACACCTCTGATTGCAATTGTATTCACAAAAGGCTCAATGTCTCTACGCGCCAACACCACTGCCGCAAAACACGGGTTTGATCTCAATAAAATGGTGCAGGAACTTACTTCAGGTATTCCCGAAACAAAAGTAGAAGGCGGCGGGCACGAGGTCGCAGGTGCGCTCCGGTTTGTTCCGGCCGGAAAAAACAAGGTCCTTGAATGTGTAAAACAATTTATAAGCAAGTTGGCATGATGATTGATATGGATAAAATTACTGTAATATTTTCTGGTATGGCAGGAAGTGGAAAAACCAGCCTTGCAAAAGAGATTGCAAATCGATTTGCCCTAAAGTATCTCTGCGGTGGAGATGCCCTAAAAGAACTGGCCTACAAGCAGGGATACAAAATAACAGGCAGTGACTGGTGGGAAACAGCAGACGGTATGAAGTTCCTTTCTGAACGCAAAACAAACCCTGAATTCGATAAGGAAGTTGACAAAATACTCTTGCGCGAAGCAGAAAAGGGCGGAGTCTCTATAACCTCCTGGGCCCTTCCGTGGCTCGGGGCGCCAGGGATTAAAATATGGGTGGATGCCTCGCAGGATGTACGGGCAAAAAGAATTGCAGAACGCGACAACATTCCGGTTTCAGATGCACTTAAAGCAGTTAAAATAAGAGATGAAGAGAACACCGGGCTTTACAATAAGATGTATAGATTCACATTGGGCACCGATATGGAGGATTTTGATCTCCTGCTTGATGCAAACAAAAAAAATGTGAAAGAGTTAGCAGATGAAATAGAGCAATTTCTGAAAGAAAAAATCAAAAAAGATTGATGAACTTATCCCTGCTTAAAAGAAGGTAGTCTCGGTCATTTGAAAAAATTTCAAGAGTGACGGTTCTATTGTACTTGTTTTTCTTCAAAATGTGTACGATTTCACTCCAGTCAATGTTGCCGCACCCAAGAGGCAGATGCTCGTCTTCTGCGCCATTGTTGTCAGATACATGAAGATGCACAATTTTTTTCCCAAATTCCCTGAAAAACGCACGTGTCTGGTTCTCATCCTGCATTATGTTTGCATGCCCGACATCAAGGTGCATTCTTGCTTCAGGAATCCTTTTGAAAATTCTTTTGAATGTTTGAATATTATCAAACGGCTCGATAAAATTCTCAATTATCAGTGTAAGGTCATGTTTGCCTACAATTTTTGCAAACTCCGCCATAAAAGAAATATTTGCCTCAATTTTCTCGCCTGTATTGTGAAAAGGCATGTTGTATGCAGGATGTATATTCACGTATTCTGCCTCAAGTCTTGAAAATATTTTTGCATATCTTGTAAACTCCTTCAGGCATGCATGCCGTATGCCCGAAACAGGAAGCGCAAAAGGAAGAAATGGTGTTGTGTGCCCGACAATGCCAAGCCCGCTGTCCCTAAGAGCTTTTCTGGCCTTTGCCACGTCAAAGCGCCCTGCTTTTGTGGGCTCAATAGTCAAATCAATGAAATCAAAGCTGTTTTTGGATATCCAGCTTATCTCATTCACTATATCTTTCTGCGGATGGTTCATTGCACCTGTTTTAAGCAACATAGAATCCTATTACTCCTGCAAATTAATAAACTATATATACTACTTATGTTCATAAATAAAGCTATGAATCGAAAAGCAATGTCAATGGCTTTGACTCTTGTGAT
>JAFCBV010000099.1 GCA_017610545.1 Candidatus Nanohalarchaeota archaeon
CCGAAAATGTGTCAAGGACATATCAGTCATATCAAATCTTGTTGTGCCGTCTTTGTTGACATAGAGGTCATGTTGTGCTCTCAAAAATCCTTTTTCAAGGGGCTCTGCATGGCGGTCCACGCCAAAGACACCACGCACACCCTTTACAATCTTCGGCATCTGGCTAACACCCGTCCTCTTTGCAGCAATATCCATCAGAGCCCGAACATCTACTTTGGCTCTTTTGTAATGCCTTGTCGGGCGATCACCACAGTGAGTGGCACCATTTGTTTCTTTTCCGCAAATAGTACAATATTTACGCGGAATTGTTTTCGTCCTGCAAAACGGGCATGAAATATTATTAACTTCTTTTTTGCACGAGGGGCACCATGCAGTGTAAAGTGCTGCGATTGTGCTTCCTGCCTTGTAGGTCTCCATAAGATTTCTCATCCGCCCTCCTTCCTGCCCGCACGGGAAAAGAACCTGCGGCCTTCCTTTCAGAAGCCTTCGCTCTGCTTTCTCAGGGCGCCCCATTTTAACTCCCACTCGTGTCAGGCCATGAGCCCGTATGGTAACGCCCATAAGTGCGGACACTGCCTGTAATGTATCTTCAAAACCCCTCGCGACCTTGATAAGCGCATCCTTATTCGCAGGCGTTGGTTTTCCCAAGGTAAAATATATGGGTTTTGCAAACACATCCAAAACAACGCGTTCTTCCTGCACAGAATGAGGCACACAAAGGTTCTCAAGCAGCTCTTTTTCAGGAGTATTCGGTAAACTGATTTTGTTCTCAGATACGTTTGCCTTTGAAAACCACTCAATTAGGGCACAAACATCATCTATTGTTGCATCATGCCAGAAAAAATTATATCGTGGATGCAAAGGCACACCAAGTTGCTTTGAAATTGCAAGCGCATCCTCAAAAGAAGGTGCCGGATAGGGTTTTTCCATAAACGATTCTTTCCGGGGAGTGATCCCTTTTGACTTTTCCGCCACCGCTACGTCTTGTACCCACCACTCCTCCACATAGGACGACGGAAGCAGCACATGATTATTGCTCACAAACTCTCCAAACGGAACCAGCATATCGCCCATGCTCAGGTATTTCTTTATGTTTTTCTTGTGTCTGGTTGCATCCTCCTTTGTATGGATTTCAACAACATCTCCGTTTTTTAGAAGAACTACCGGCGGTACTATTGTGCTACAGGCAGAGCAAACACTTGCCTTTCCGGGAAGCTCTGTTGCAATCTGTGTTCCTATAGCAAGAAACTCACTCAAATGCATTATACCCGGATGCAACGCAACTGCGGCCAGACCCCCGGTTCTGGCGCGGCCGTATCTTAAACGAAACCCGCCCGGTGTTGCAGGAAATGCCATAACAGGCCGCCCGGCAATCACCTTAGACATGTATTTTTTATTTGGCGTATATTTGTCGTCGGTTTCTGTCTTTTTCGCTGCATGTATCTTATGCTTCAGTTCAATGAATTTCTCAAGCCAAAACCAGTTCTGAAGCTGGTACTCTGCAGGGTATTTTTTTAGCCGACCAAGAATCTTCTCTGCCTTAAGAGGTATTCCGTCAAGAAGGACAAGGCACATACCACCCCGTATCTTGTTTGTTTCAACGCGCGCGAGGTCTTTGAAGTTTGACACTTCAAGCTTTTCGGTTGGATCTCCGGTAATTTCCACAGGAACGTTCTTTATAATCATCTCAATTTCTTCTTTTGACGGATGATATTGTTTTGCAGTCACACGAATATAGTAATCTTCAACCTCGGTCACATAACGACTTATCTCGTCCTTCTCTGGCTTATATTCTCCAAGCCCCGCATGCTTTCGTATGAAATCCGCAGCCAAAACAGACATTGCAGACGCAGTACCTCCTGCAGAACGTATCGGCCCTGCAAAATAAACTGCCAGGTATTCTGTGCCGTCAGGGTTTTTCCTTATCTTTACCTGAGAAATTCCTTCAAGCGGTGCAGTCACGACCCCCAGTGTAAGATATGCCACTGCAACGCGAAGCCCTGCATCAATTGCCTTCTCTTTTGTATCAAATTTTACAAATTTGTTTTGGGACACGTCCCGTCCAATCAAAAGCGCCACGCGCTCGTCGTTCTTGCCATATTTCTCCTCAAGCACCCGTATGGCCACTTTCATCCCAGATCCGAGTACCTCTGAAAAAACAGTTGAAATAAGCCCTTCAACGCGCGCTGCAAGGTCTTCGGCAACAGGAATATCCACTTTTTGCTCAGGATCAAGTCCCTTTTCACGGGCGCGCCCTGCAACCGCATATGCCTTTTCGACCTCTTCAGAAATGCTGTCAAAATAATCCTGCGTCTCTTTATCAGTCTCCATACAGAACATTACAGGTAAAAAAATATATACTGGCGCGCACAGATATTTGCTATGTCTTTATTCGGAAAGAAAGAACCTGTTGTAGACACACAGCCACCGC
This sequence comes from Candidatus Nanohalarchaeota archaeon, assembly GCA_017610545.1. GTDB lineage: Archaea > EX4484-52 > EX4484-52 > EX4484-52 > B79-G9 > JAFCBV01. The sequence goes on from JAFCBV010000099.1 coordinate 2,432, forward strand.
GCGAAATTCTTCAGGAGAAAATTGATTCTCTCATCACAGAAATGCACGAATTCAAAGAAACCACAGAAAAACAGATTAAAGAAATTTGTTCTGCGCTGAACATTCTTGACGGAGATGTCCTTGACATAAAGGAAGACATGAAATTTGCGCAAAAAAAACAGTGTACTCCAACAGAAATTAAAGAAATCAAGAAAAATCTGGAATCTTTAACAGTTATGGGGCGGCTATGCCTTCAAAACAAGGAAGAGCTCGAAGTTCTCACAAAAAGAGTGGATGCCGCGCAGGAACCGGAAAAGCAGAACCAAAGCCCTGAAAAAATACTCAACTAATACTTTGTTTTCAATAAAAAAAAGCCTCGGTGGGGGATGGAAAGCGTTCGGAGAACGTAATTCCCCTCATGAGAAGTGATGCCTTCCACCCATCCGAGCCCAAGTTTTTCCAGAACAGCCATTTATTTGGCGTTTGGTATTTATAAAGATTTCGATACTACGGTATAGTTGTTTACGTAACACTTAAATAGCCTATTGTATAACAAGGGCATAACAAAACAGAAGATTCAAAACGTTCGATGTTTGGTTGATTTTTATGGATGTAACAGCAGTTGGCGTTATTGTTGATGAAAAAAGGGCTGTTCTTGAAAAAGCTCTTAAAAACAGTCTTGTTGATAGCTACGAAATTGATGATTTAGACAAGACCGATTCAAGAAAAGATGTTTTTGTGTGCCTTGCAAACCCTGTTGACTCAAAATATGTTACAGGCGTCCTCTCAGAAATATTTGAAGGCATGGGCACAAAAAAGACCGGTGTGGAATAAGTAAACACACCACAACATCTATTTGAGTCCTTTCTAACGTTTTTTTACAAAAAATCCTTCACAATCACTCTGCGCGTGTCAAGTTCAACACACGTTATTTTTCCAGGCGTTGCTTTGTGTCCCACCCTATCCATAAAGCTCGTCTGCCCCTGGAAGGTACTTGAAGACACAAGAGTTGTACTTTTATACTTGTCAACAGCATGGCTGTGCAGATCCCCTGTATGAAATATGTCAGGCACAGTCCTTATGACTAAAGGATCTATCTCAAGAGGATTCACCACCGTAGCGCCATAAGTCGGCGCAAGGTGTCTTCTTCTAAGAACATCTTTCATCACATGCTGCGGCTCTGACATTCCAAGGCGCCTTAACTCAGGCACAGCATCTATTATACTCGTAAAACTGTACCCGTGATACATCAAAACATTAATTCCTCCGGTATCTATGCCATGAATGCGTATGTTTGACGGATTCTGTGTAAGATGAAGATTCTTAAAAATCATAAATTGTAGGTAAAAATTTCCTCGGGAGCTTTGGCTGTGGCTCTGCAAGACCCAATGCATCGTGGTTTCCTGCACACACCATAACCTGTATGTGTTCTGGTATTGTCTCAAAAAGCTCCTCGAATTTTTTGTACTGTCCAAAAATATCTTTTATCTGAAGATCATCTTCCTGTCCGGGATATATGCCAATCCCGTCTGCAACATCACCACCAACAAAAAGATATTTTACCCGCGAGGCATCTTTATCGGAAGAATTAATCCATTTTATAAATCGGCTCTCGATTTTCTGTATGAATTCTTTACTTCCATAGTGTAAATCGGATATAAAAACAGCACTAAGAGGATCTGAAATTGTTCTTGTAACAGATGCAGGCACATCCGGCCATACAATATCGTCTACGAACATGTATTCTCTCGATATCCTGCCTTTCATGCCAATAACATCATCAGCCAGCACTCTCTCGGCATCAGTCCCTGCGCGCTCTGTAAAAAAGACTTTCATTCGCCCGGAACCATCTTCTATCTCCGCCATGAGTTTTCCGCTCTTCGTTGTAAAAATATCATAAATCATTCCTATAACTGTTTCTTCACCGCCACCGGACTTGAGTGCTGTAGAGATTGAAACCGTATTTTTGAGCCCCTGATGGCTTAAAAGAATGTTCTTTATCTGCTCATATTTTGAAGAAAAAAGCTCGATGAATGAATCTGTCGTTTTTGCGCATGCTTTCGCATCTGCTGTATCAATATCAACAACGCCATCAAAGTCTTTTGCAATTATTTTTTTGGTCTTCCTGATCTCAACAACAGCTTCTGTATTAGTAAGAATCGCGTCTTTCTGTATAATTCCTTTTGGAAGCGCGCTGCCAAGTGCTGTTTGATTGTCTATTGCGCTTTCATACGCATCTACACCAAGAAGTGTTCCGTTTTCTATTAATTCAAGCACGTTTTTTTGTATATTATTCATAAATACACCAAATGAGCCTAAAAATCATGAAACCTCATGAGACATCT
>JAFCBV010000100.1 GCA_017610545.1 Candidatus Nanohalarchaeota archaeon
GAAAATTCATCCAACCCATTGCCTGAACAAATATGCTTTTGGTGAATTCAAAAAAATAGACGGGTGCAGGATACACACCCTTCAGGAATTACTTCTTTAGGCTCATCTGCCTGCGGCTCTTCTCAAACCCCTAATCTAATGATGTAAGCGCGTTCAGGATCATGAAACCTTTATGCGACCCCTCCTTTAGGGCGGGGTTTGTTTGGTTCGGTTTCAAGCTTTCCAACCGGAAACTCCATCCTAAAGGGTGAAGTTTCAACAGTTGTAAATGGACTTTTATAATTTGCCTGCTGATACAGCTTATGAGCTTCACAATCGGGCTTGTCGGAAAGCCCTCAGCCGGAAAATCAACATTCTTCAAGGCATCAACACTTGCAGAGGTGCCGATTGCGCCTTATCCGTTCACAACAATTAAGCCTAATTTTGGCACGGGTTATGTACGCGTGCCGTGCGCAGACAAGGACTTTGATACCCAGTGCAACCCGCGCTTTGGGTTCTGCATGAATCATGTGCGCTTTGTGCCTGTAGAGCTTGTTGATGTTGCAGGGCTTGTTCCGGGGGCGCATGAAGGCAAGGGCCTCGGCAACCAGTTCCTGAATGACTTAAATCAGGCGAATGTCTTAATTCATGTTGTTGACGCGTCGGGCTCAACAAACGAAAAAGGAGAAGGGGTCCCTGCAGGAACACATAACCCTGCGGATGACGTGCGCTTTCTTGAAGAGGAAATTGACCTCTGGTATAATTCAATACTTTCAAAAAACTGGATGAAGATTGCGCGAAATTCAAATATGCAGAAAAAGGATATTGAGGACCTTATTGCAGACCAGATGTCTGCATTCCGCGTTACTCCTGAAATTGTTACTGCTGCAATTGAGGAAGTCAAGCCTAAAGAAAACCCTGAAAACTGGGGGGCTGATGTTATTCAAAAGATTTCAACAAGCCTTAGAAAGCAGACAAAGCCAATCCTTGTTGCTGCGAACAAAATGGACGCGCCCGCAAGCGAGAAGAATTTTGAGGCGATGAAAAAAGCGCACCCTGACATATTTTTTGTGCCGTGCTCTGCAGAGATAGAGCTTGCTTTGCGCGAAGCAGCAAAAAAAGAAGTAATTGATTATGTTCCCGGAAGCGACTCGTTTGAGATAAAAAACCCTGATGCATTGAGTGACCAGCAGAAAAAGGGGCTTGGGTTCATTGCGGATTTTCTGAAAAAATTCAAGACAACAGGGGTGCAGAATGTGCTTGATGCCGCAGTGTTTGAGTTTTTGAAGTATATTGCGATATTTCCGGGCGGGGTTAACAAACTTGCTGACAGCAAAGGAAATGTTCTTCCTGACTGCTTTTTGCTTCCTCCGGAATCTAATGCAAAGGACTTTGCATACGCGCTTCATACAGACTTTGGCAAGCACTTTCTTTATGCCATTGACGTGCGCACGAAAAAAAGAATCTCAGGAGATCAGGAACTTAAGCACAGGGATGTTGTTGAGATTGTGAGTGCGGCTAAGTGAAGGTAAATATGTATAGAATGATGTGATTTATTCGCGACTCGGGTTGTGGTAATAAGACCTCGTTGATTTATTTGTGTCTCTTATGATGCGGAGTTCTTTTTGTTTTTATCTTTCCCCTGCATTATTGCCCATGCAGTAGGGTCTGTTTTGTACAGATCAGCCCTAGCTGCATCCCTTCTAAGGTTAGAACGAGGGTCAAGTTTGTCAGAAACAATCGTCTTTATATTTCCCAAAGTGCTCCTTCCACTGCCAACACTCATATTATACGATTTCATATTCATCGGATTGCCTTTATCATCATACTTTTTTCCTGTGATAAACGTCCATGCACCCCATATCATCAAGACAACAAATGCAAATAGCGAGTACTGAGCAACAAACGGGTAGTAGCCACGCTGGATTACAAAAAAGAATACAATCGCCATGAAAACATACTGAAGCTTTGACTTTCCGAGACTTAGCAAGCCAGATACATGATGGCTGAACAAAAAGAGCGTCAAAACAGGTAGGACAAATAGATAAACTGTGTCTGCGACAACATCTCCCGTTGGATGTACTCCAAGGATATCGCGAAGTATTGTGTCATAGATGTCTACATTGTAGAAGTCAAACATGAGAATATTAAGGGGGTTGGGGTATATATGTTTTTATGCCCCTCCACCAGTATATCTTTTTAGCGTTTTCCATAAGTGATTGCTTGCGCTCGTACCAAGAGGCTTTAATTCTGTGGGTTCTTTTCCCGGTGTCTTGGCAAGATTGTTTAAAGTTTCGTTAATGCCCTTAGACGTAGTATACCGCGTTTTGATTGCGTCTATGCCAGACCATATTGCTTTTGGGATATTCCCTATTGTCTTCTGCATAGCTTTCGGAAATGCCTGCATGGAATATTCTCCAGGCATATCACCTCCTGACTCATACATTTCTGCCGTGGCATATAAATTATGCATCTTTTGTCTTCCACTTTCGATTGTCTTACGCTCTTTTCTCGTGAGTTTTTCCCCTTCAAGCCATTTCTCTATGGTGTCAATCGCTGTTACATCGTCAGCCCGACCCATCTTTTTGACAAGGTCGACTCCGTCTAAAGCCACTTTTTCCCCGTGGTTCTTCTCAAGCGCATATATTGCTGCAAGGTCTGCATAGTCTTCCTTTTTCGCCTGCTCCTGAAAACCAACACGCTCTGCAACCTCGTGAAAAACCTCGTGATACAATACAGCTCTTTGCTCGTTCCCGCTCAATCTATACAGAGGTTTATTATCAGATAATTTTACCGCATCTGCAAGAGAGATTTCACCATTGAAATACTGACCCGCCACACTTCCTTTTTCAATAGTGGGCCTAATTTTTACATTTTTAACTTTGCTATACTCCAGCATCCCAACTCCCAGAATAGTCAGCACTACAGCTGACAGTACAAGAAAAATGATCCACACGAGCATATTACTATTTGGGCGGGTGCACTATATAAGCACTATATTGTGCATACAAGCAAACAGCAGATAGTAGATAGTGGCCAGCAAACATGCCTTCGCAATGCTCAACCGCCAAGAATCAAAATATTGAAAGCGTTCCGGAGCCCAATCGCAAAGCCGAGGACAAATAGTATTGTCTTGATATACTTTGTTTCCTGTATGTTCTCGCTGTATCTGTCAAGATAATATAGTATCGGAATCAATACAATGAGCTTCAAAGGATACATTATCCACGAACCGGATCCATAGACCGTCATACCAACTGACTCGGCAAAGACCATGAGCGTTCTTCCAACCACATGCTCTTCTGAAAATGCAAAGAATGTTATTCCAACAAAAGAGCCGGCAGCATCCATCATGTGTGTTTGAAGCACCCCGATATTCCACCAGGTAAAGAATTTTGGAAATATCTTTTTCGCCCAAATAAGAATTATGAAAGACACAGCCCACAAGGCAACCACCTTAACAAAGCCACTCCAGTTGTTTAGGGGTGATAAGGACAGAAGAATCAAGCCAAGCAGTGCGCCCGACATACCCCAGATCTTCCAGTATTCGATCTTCTTCTTTTTCTCAATATATATTGCGAGGATGAGAAACCCCACTGCGAGCGCGAAGTCTATTACTGTGACATAAGGTGTGATGAAAAGCACGGATTTTGTATATCCTGTGTCGTATAGCAGCCTTATCGCCATTGCAAAAAACGCCCACATTGATGCTGCAAAGAGAAAGTTTCGATTCATCTTCAGCTTGAAGCGCTTTAT
>JAFCBV010000101.1 GCA_017610545.1 Candidatus Nanohalarchaeota archaeon
TCGACAAGGTTCTGCATGATGTCTTTGAACGCGCGCTCAAGCCCCAGTAGTTTCGGCTCAATCTCATCAATCCTTGCATGAAGTTCACCTATTCTTTTTTCAGCTTCTACATCTTTAGTTTCTGCTGTGGATTTCATTGATTCAAGTCCGTTTGAGACTGAATTGAGCTTTTCTGCAAATCCAATAATGCTGTTTGTGGATTTCTCAATGTCTATTTTGAATGCTCTCATTTTTTCGTCTGCTATTGAGTTGACAACTTCCTCAAGCTCTTCGATATTTATTTTATCAGAACCCTCATCCATACTTCCATCGAAAACTTGCGGGGCAACGAGTTTACTTTCCTCCGGAAGTACTGTCAACGCTTCCAGCATCTCGGAATCCGGAGTGCTTCCCTGAAGTGATGCATCCTCATTGTATGCTTCGGTGCCGACTCCGCTCTTGAGAGCGCTGTTTAGTGCAGCATCAATTTCCCGAAAACTATATCCGGCGGATTTCAGGGTCTTGATTATTTCTGCTTCAGGCATACCTGATGCAGCATACTCGTTTACTTTTTCCACTGGCGGCTTGCGCATTTTTAGCGGGGTCTGTGGTGTACTGCTGTGTTTTTTCAGCCTTCCGAAGAGTTCAAATTTCATATGGCATCCAACATAATTTTTCAAGGTTCTGCTCACGGTGATTTTTTTCTGAGCATTTCATCAACTTCTTTTTTTGTTACAAATTTTGTAAGTATGGGATTAATGAGGTCAATATAGTTCTGGATCTCTTTGAGTTCTGTATGGGCAACTGATTTTTTTATATCCCTATGTGCTGCCTGAATGTCGACTTCAAGATTTGCGACGCGATCCTGCATAAGGCGAAGAGTATCCTGCACATCCCGCACTTCTTTTACAGCTTGGTTCTTGTCAAGTATCTCTGATTGCTCTGCTTTATTCACTCGGCGGTCAACATTTCTAAGGCGCTCTTCAAGAACACGAATACGTCGTGTATTATCGTTTAGCCTGTTTGAGACTTCATTTAGAAGATTTCCTGATTCATCAGTACCTAGCTTCATAATAACTATTTTAATGGTGAAGATGTATATATAATTAGAGCACCCCCTATAGGGTGCTGAAAGGCAGGCTCAGGTACTTTGGTTTTGTTGTATGCAAGCAGTTGAATACTGAAAAACAACAAGGGATGATATATGAAAATATGCGACTACGACTACGTCCATGATGGAAGGCAGATAAAGGTCAATTGCCTGAACTGTGTTTACGGGGCCAGCGTAGAAGACTTTGATGTTTGCATGGCGCGCACAGTAGACAAGATTCTCGAGGTGCGAACCGCGAACTCCGTGGTTCTTTCACAAACGCGCGACTTTGAATATGGTTATGAGGAAACTCAATACCTTACTGAGATTGCACATGTATTGCGTACACTTCTCGAAGAAAAAAACGTCCTGAAGCTTTCAAACTTTGGAGCGTCAAAACACAGAAGATATAGTTCAAAAAACTTTGCTTTTGTGCAGGAAATTATGACCAGCAAGATACGCAGAGATCCAATAGGGGCATACGTCGAAATTGTGCGTGAAATCAGGCGCGTACATTCAAGAATGATTCATGCACAAGAAAAAGAAAAACAGTATCTTACGCCTTACTTGAACAACGTTCTTATTCCTATCAGGGATGGCCTCCATACTACAAAAATAATAAAGTTTGCAGAGCCCAATCTTACCGGATATCATGTTGGTGATAGGGCACTTTACCGTGAGATATTTCACCCGGTAATACGCCCGAACTTCATGCTTACGCGGTATATGATGACGCCCCCGCAGAATGCGAGGGAAGTTGAACGCTACGATGTCGAGAACATAGAGGTTCAGATTTACCGCAAGTACGACATGCTTGAGCGTTACTATCATGTCCTGCCGCCGGAGTTTACACTGAGTGAAGACGAGTACACACTTCTTGACGTGGCAAGGCAATACATGGCTGTGCACAAGCCGACAAAATCAGAGTTTGCAGAGCCTGAGCGCATGCGTGATGTTTTTTACAACATCGGTCACGATATGCTTTCTGAAATTGCAAAGAACATGGATATTGAGATTGATGCGGAAAAGCTGACTCTTCTTGCAATAATACTTGTTCGGTATACTGCGGGTTACGGGGTTCTGGAAGTTTTGCTTTCAGACCCAAAAGTACAGGACATTTACATAAATTCTCCTGTGGGCGAGTCCCCTGTTTTCCTATATCATCAGGATCATGAAGACTGTGTCACAAACATAATTCCAACAAAAGAGGATTCACTTGCATGGGCAACGCGATTTCGAATAGAGTCCGGCAGGCCGCTTGATGAGGCGAACCCAGTTCTTGATACAGAGATAAGCATTCCCGGAGGTCGGGCAAGAGTTGCTGCAATTACAAGAACACTATCCCCCGAAGGCCTTGCGTTTGCCCTTCGAAGGCACAGGGACCAACCATGGACATACCCGTTATTCATAAAGCACCGCGCACTGACACCGCTTGCTGCAGGCCTCTTAAGTTTTATTATTGACGGAGCGCGCACAATACTTTTTGCAGGAACCCGGTCCTCAGGAAAAAGCTCGTTTCTAGGGGCAACACTGACAGAGGTAATGAAAAATCTGCGCATAGTTACAATTGAGGATACGCTTGAACTTCCGATTGACCAGCTTCGTGCACTTGGATACAATATAGAGCGCCTGAAGTCGCGTTCAGTCATAACACACATTGAGTCAGAGCTTTCGACTGAAGAAGCAATAAGGACATCTCTTCGGCTTGGCGATTCCTGTTTGATAATAGGGGAGGTTCGAAGTAAAGAGGCGCTTGCACTTTACGAGTCAATGAGAATAGGGGCTCTTGCAAACGTTGTTGCAGGGACAATACATGGTGATTCCCCATATGGTGTGTTTGACCGTGTTGTAAATGACCTGGGTGTTCCTCCAACAAGTTTCAAGGCAACAGACATCATCGTAGTTGCAAACAGGCTAAAGAGTGCTGACGGACTGCACACATCCAGGCGCATTATTGAAATAACAGAGGTGCGAAAGGATTGGGATAAGGATCCGCAGAAAGAAAAAGGGTTTGTCCCCTTGATGGTGTACAACGCGAAAACAGATGAACTTGAGCCAACAGAGACTTTTCTTAATGGCGAAAGCTTAATACTTTCAGAAATTGGAAAGCGCGTGCGCGATTGGAAAGACAATTGGGATGCTGTGTGGGACAACATTCAGCTCAGGACTAAGTTAAAAAAGACCCTTGTTGATTATTCGATATCCCTGAACAAACCTTCATTGCTTGAGGCCGCGTTTGTAGTCAGCGCAAACAATCAGTTTCATCTTTTCTCAGAAAGTGTTCGCGAAGAATACGGAATTCTTGATTCAGACCGCATCTTTGCGAGATGGAATGAGTGGGCTAAAAACGAGATAAAATCCATGAAATAATGCACAGGTTGGTTTGCGTGTTTTTTAAGAAAAAAAAATATGTCGTAAAGAAGTCTGCAAAAGAGCGCGAGCGCGACGAATTGATAGGAAAGATAATTGGTAAATACAATACGATTTCTCGAATGCCTGGCAGAGAGCATCATAATGCAAGCCTTATTTCAAAGGAGTACATAAACTATAAGGAAGAAGAGTTGGTGAGCAAGAAGACTAATGGATTGTATGAAAAACTTGTGTCTGCATTGAGTGTCTTTTTTAACTTAGTCCTGAGCTGAATGTTGTCCCACA
>JAFCBV010000102.1 GCA_017610545.1 Candidatus Nanohalarchaeota archaeon
CCTGAATGTGTGGGATGTCCATCACATCCTATTTACGAATATCACTTTGAATATTTAATAATACCTGTTTTGTACTATTTTGTTTCTTGTATCGTAGTCTTGATATGTAATAACTTCAGGACTAAAAAATAATACCGCAAAATCGCCTGCATTATACGCAAAAACAAGGCTTCTAAAGCACGACTTAAATAAGTTTAAATGCCATACAAATTTGGCATACAATGGAGCGATATTTTATCTATATTTTTCGGAGGGGGCTTTATGGACGCGACAATAAAAGAGCTTAACAAAAAAGCAGAAGGATATTCTAAAGTAACAGGGAAGATTATTTCTGAAGTCGAGAAAGTAATTGTCGGCCAGAAAGATGTCATGAAAAAAATTGTTGTCGCGCTCGCGGCAAACGGGCATGTTCTTCTTGAAGGGATGCCGGGCCTTGCAAAGACTATGATGATAAAAACATTGTCTGACACCATCGCTGTTGATTTTTGTAGGATCCAGTTTACACCGGATCTTCTTCCGGCAGACATAATTGGAACTAAAATATACAACCAGAAAACAGGGAGCTTTACAACAAAAAAAGGGCCGATTTTTTCAAATTTCATATTGGCGGATGAGATAAACCGCGCACCCCCGAAAGTGCAGTCTGCCCTGCTTGAGGCAATGCAGGAACGCCAGGTCACGATTTCAGGTGAGACTCTTGTTCTTGAGAAGCCATTTCTTGTTCTTGCAACGCAGAACCCAATTGAGACTGAAGGGACTTACGCGCTCCCGGAAGCGCAGGTCGACAGGTTTATGATGAAAATAAATCTTGGCTACCCAAGCATTGAAGAGGAGAAAGAAATACTTCATAGGATGACCGAAGGAAAGATCCCTGAAGCAAAGAGGACAACAACCGCAAAAAACATACTTGACCTCCAGCAGTTTGCGCCTAAAATATATGCTGATGAAAAGATACACGACTATGTTACGAAAATTGTGCATGCAACGCGCGACCCGCACAAGTATAATATCGGTGTTGACGGGCATATACAATATGGCGCGTCCCCCCGTGCGTCGTTGTGGCTGGTTCTCGGGGCAAAGGCATGGGCACTTCTTGAGGGCAGGGGCTATGTTTTGCCGGAAGATGTAAAGGCAATCGCAAAGGATGTCTTGCGCCACAGGATACTTTTGACGTATGAAGCAGAGGCAGAGGAGATAACAGCTGATTATGTGATTGAAAAAATACTTGCAAAGATAAAGGCGCCCTGATTCAGGTGGTGGTTGCGCTATGCCAGAAGCAAAGCAGATACTCAAGAAAGTAAGAAAGTTCGACATAAGGACAAAGAACCTTGTTGACGGGCTCATGCAGGGCTCGTACCTTTCAGCGTTCAAGGGGCGCGGCATAGAGTTCTCAGACGTGCGCGAGTATGTCCCGGGCGATGACATACGAAGCATAGACTGGAATGTTACTGCGAGGATGGGGCAGCCCTACATCAAGGAGTTTGTTGAGGAGCGCGACCTGACAGCAATAATTGTCTTTGATGCATCAAAAAGCTCTGACTTCGGGACACAGATGGCGCTCAAGCGCCAGCAGGGAATAGAGATTGCAGCGTCCCTTGCAATGTCTGCAACAATGAACAATGACCGGATAGGGCTTGTGATTTCAACAGAGGATATCGAGAAATTCATCCCGCCGAAAAAAGGAAGAAAACAGGCGCTTCGAATAATTCGCGAGCTTGTATATTGCCCGCTGAAGCACAGGGGGACGAACCTTGCAAAGCCGCTTGAGTTTCTTTCGGGAATTATAAAGCGAAAGGCGATTGTGTTTGTGATATCTGACTTCATGATTGATACAAAGGAAATAGAAAAGCCAATTAGTATTCTTTCGCGAAGAAATGATGTTGTCTGCATAAAGCTTGAGGACGAGCGCGAGTTTGATATCCCGGACATTGGCATGATTGAGCTTGAGGATAATGAGACCGGTGAGACTGTTCTTGTTGACACGAGTGATGAGGTGTTTCGGGAAAAATATGCAGAAATTGCTGCGCAAAAGGATAAAGAGACATTTGATTTTTTCAGGAAGAAAAAAATAGACTGCATCAGCATTTCTACTTCCAGGGACTGGGTGCTTGATATGCAGAAGTTTTTCAAACAGAGGAAGAAAAAGTACAGGTGAATGAATGGCATTCTTTTTGATGGAGCCGGAGTGGGTTGTGCTTCTTGCAGCTGCGCTTATCGGCATATTCTATGTTCTTGTTGTGTCCAAAAAAAACAAGAAAAATGCAGCAGTGAAGTTCAGCAACATACATCTCATCAAAATGGCATCAAGCCACCAGAGAGCGAAAAGAAGAAATACGATAATCTTGTGGCTGGACATTCTGCTTGTTGCGTCATTGTTTCTTGCCATGGCAGATCCGCATATTCCTCTTAAGCAGACAAAAGAGGGGGTGAATGTGGTTCTGGCTCTTGATATTTCGGGCAGTATGCAGGCAAATGACTACGCGCCAACGCGCCTTGAGGCTGCGAAGAGCGCTGCCAAAACACTGGTTGAGAGCCTTGAAAATAAGGATTATGTTGGCATCATAACATTTTCAAACGGCGCGTCCACAGTATCATATCTTACGCCTGATAAGGAAAAGGCCGCAAAACGGATTGAGGGCATATCACAGAACACAGGGGCAACAGCAATAGGGGATGGCCTGAGCCTTGCGATTGATATGGTGTCATCAATTCCTAACAAAAAGAAGTTTGTTGTTCTTTTAAGTGATGGGGTGTCAAACTCAGGGGTTATCGCTCCCCTTGAGGCCGCCAGTTTTGCAAAGTCAAGTGATGTTATTGTATTTACTGTGGGGATGGGCTCAGAGCAGCCTGTTGTTCTCGGTTATGATATGTGGGGGCGGGCGCAATACGCAGAGCTTGATGAGGCAACACTTAAGCAAATTGCAGCAATCACAAGCGGGATTTATTTTAAGTCTGTGGATCAGGGAACACTTCAGAACATCTATGAAAAGCTTCCTGAAAAAATCGAGCGCGAAAAAGAGCCGACATCTATCAAGGACTGGATGATTATGTTTGCTATTCTATTGATTGTCTCAAGATTCTATCTTAAGGAGTGGAAGTGGAGAGTCCTTAGGTGATCTGGTGTGAAAAGAATATTGTTTTTTCTTATGTGCGCAATTTTTTTTGCTTCTCCTGCATTTGCGCTTGACATGACTGTTGAAAAGCTGGTGAAAGAAGAAACTCTTTCTGTAGGGGTTCCTGTCACAGTTATCCTTCGTTTTGACAACCCCTTTGATTATGACATTCCTGTACAGATTGTTGACAAAAACGTTTTTGCAAACAACGGGCTGAATGTAGAATGCCTTGAGCAGATTATTCCAAAAAATAGTGTGGTTGAGGTGGTGTATTCGCCGATAACAGCTTATGCATGGGGGAGCTACACACTTGATAGGGCGCTTGTTAACTACACAGACCCAATCACCAAAAAAGACACAAAAATAGAGTCAAACAAATACGACATTGAGGTTGAAAGAGGTATATCAAATGTGCAGGCAGAGGGAATAACATCAATTTACCAGTGTGGTAACATCAGTATGCAGTCAACTTCTTATTCATCAAGTGAGTCTTCAGAGCAAAGCCAGAGCGAGGAAGAGAAGCAGCAACAACACGCGGAGCAGGAAAACACTCAAAGCGAGCTTCAGAATATTGAC
>JAFCBV010000103.1 GCA_017610545.1 Candidatus Nanohalarchaeota archaeon
TAATGGGAACAAAAAAGAAGTTCGTACCAAGGCAGCGCGACTATAAAGGCGAGGAAAAAGAGCTTTACACCCCCGCAGGCGAGTCTGAAGTAGAATCTCTTTACAAGGACATATCCCGTGAAGAGGATCGTTTTGCTCCAAAGCATATTCTTCCGCCGGATGAGGATGAATATGAGCCTGAAGAGGAGCCTGAAGTCGTGCGCGTACATTCACGCGAGACAATGCTTCGTGAGGACAAAGAGGAAATTGAGCCTTTGCGTCGCATGGCTCCGTACATCATGGGTAATTTATTTGACAGAGTTCGATTTCTTGATGAGCGCATAAAGGAATTAAAGGATGCGCTCAAGTTGCGCAAAAATATTCATGAGGATATAGTATCTGAACTTGACCTTGAGATCGAGGAAAAGAAAGGCATGCTTTCAAGATTGACAGATGCTGATGACCTTCGCGACCTGAAGCTTGATATTTCCATGTTGCGCGGGCAAAAGCGCAGGGAGGCTGTGCAGTTCTGGCGTGATAATCTTGAGTTGAACACAGAAATCAGGACGCTTTGGGAGCAGTATGAGACTGAGAAGAAGATAGCCGCTCTTTTCAAGGAACTGGACGAGAATTGATGATTGCATGTTTGTTGATAGAAACGCGCTTGGAGACATTGCCCGCGAGATAAAAAATCTTGCTCCCGTACTTGGGAAGCAGAATTCCGAGCGCCTTGAGAGGGCATACCTCCTCGGGGACGAGGAAACGCGCAAGAGAATTCTTTTTGTAATTGATGCGCTTAAGGCAACAACATTTTCAGACGAGGAGATGAAGAACTCGCTTTTGCTTGAGCCGCCGAAAAGCAGCGTGGCAGGAAAGGGAAAACTAAACATCGGTACCGTGCTTTACGGCAGAAAAAGGCTGTACCCATTCAATATTGACCTGCAAATGCTTCTTACACATGTTGCTGTTTTTGGTTCGTCCGGTTATGGTAAGACCAACATAGTCCACCATTTTATCCAGGGGCTTGCAGAAGAAAACATACCTGTTCTTGTTTTTGATTTTTCAAAGAGAAATTACCGCGACCTTGCAACACTGCCTGCACTTCGCGATAAGATGAGAATTTATACTCCCGGAAGGGCTGTGTCGCCATTCCAGTTCAATCCACTTCTTCCACCGGATGGTGTGCCTGTTTCAGAATGGGCAAAAGAGTTTGCAGAAGTATTTGACCACTCATACTGGCTTCTTGGCGGCGGAAAGCACGTGGTTTTGAAAGCTCTCGGGGAAATATATGATAAAGCAGTTCGTACGCCGCGCATAAGGGATTTGAAATTGTGGGCAGATATGTATGCTTCAAATAAGAGTATCTCTGCAAGAGAGAGAAACTGGGTGGCTACAGCACAAAGACCTATTGACTCTCTTTGCTTTCGCGGGACAAGAGAGATTTTTGAGAACGCGCAAGGCATGAACCCATCAGAATTCTTTAAAGCAGACGACATAACGATTCTTGAGCTTGATGCACTTACAAGCAATGACAGAACATTCTTTATTGAAATACTTCTTCAATGGGTTCGCGACTGGCTGCTGGTTTCCGGTTCGCGCGAGAAGTTGCGCGGTGTAATCGTGCTCGAGGAAGCGCACCACATGGTTAACCGCGAGAAGTCAAGCAAGCTTGGAAGCGAAACAGTGGTTGACCTCATATTTCGTGAAATCCGCGAGCTTGGAATTGGTATTCTGTTTACAGACCAGCACCCGTCTCTCATAAGTTATCCTGCTCTTGGAAACACAAGCACCCAGATTTACATGAACCTCGGTCTTGATGCCAAGCATGCATCAGATATACTCGATTCAAGCAATATGCTTGGGCTCGATTATGAGCGCGAGGGGAGGCAAATAAGAAAGCTTCCGATTGGGCACGGCGTAGTTCTTTCAAGGAGGATTGAATTCAAAGACCCGTTTGTTGTCGAGTTTCCCCTTGTGCCACTAAAGAAAGGGACTGTCACAGATGAGATGGTAAAGAAAATGATGAATGTTGATGAGAAAGACCTGCCTAAGGAAAAAAAGATTCCAAAGCCTGGTGAGGTAAAGCAGACAGAGCAGTCCGCACCAAAGTTTAATATGAGTGGCAGGGAGTGGGAAATAATCGGGGCTATAGGCCGCGGGCTTGGAGCAACAGCATCTGAGATTTCACGGTCAATCGGAGTGTCCGGAACCGCATTTCGCGAGTTCTCAAAAAAAATGATAGAAGACGGGTTTGTTGGTACCCGAAATGCAAAAGTGTCCAGGCAGGACACCAGGCTGTTCTATCTGACAGACAAGGGTGGCGAGGCATTTATACAGACATTTCGGGAAGAGCGCATCCCGCAAAAAGAAGAGTTTAATATGGAGCCCATAATACAGAAATTTATACTGGATGGATATAGTGCAACACAAAAGGGCAGTGACTTGATTTTATCAAAAAAGGGAAAGACCGAGCGCGCAAAGATTGTATCAGACCCTGCAGAAGACATTTCCGGGTTTGTTGAAGACTTTGAAGCACACATATTTTTTTCATCAAATGTCGTGAAAAACGCATGCATGCAGATATTTTCTGAAATTTTCAAAGGGCGCGCAGTAATTCACACCCTGACAGCGCGCGAGGCCCTTGAAGGAAAGGGCTTCAAAAGGCTTGAGTTTTCGTAGGTTCTTCAACCACTGATGAAAATGTGGTTTGAACACAAGGCACATAAATTGTGTTTTTAAATATCACACCCTCCATTTCAAGGATTGTTGCATAGAAGTTTCATGATTTTGAAGTTTCTTCTGACAAGGCTGCAATGGCGAATTAAATCTTTCTGGAGATTGTATGCCAAAGCTTCTTGTTCTTTCCGGGCGCGAACTTGTAAAAATTCTTGGAAAAGCAGGCTTTGCGCCAAAAAGGCAGAAAGGAAGTCACATAATTCTTGTGAAAGAATCTGATTCATGAAGGGCGCTCGTTGTACCAAACCACAAAGAAATTGACACAGGGACTTTGATTGAAAGAATTCGTCAGGCCGGCTTGAAAAGAAAGGATTTCGAAAAGCTGTTTTAGCCAAAGTTCTATTCTGACCATTTGAAAATATATTGAGCGCAGGGTATGAGCCACAGAAGTTTAACTCTATCTCTCATTGATGACTTGAGGAACAGAATAGCATATGACGGCTTTTTTTTGTGGAAGAAGACTATCTTGAAAGAAAAATGAGTGACATTCTCGGGCTGATTGAAAAGCTGATTGCTCTTGCCAATAAAAAAATACCGTAATTTCTTAAATGCGGCTTATCTTTAGCAGAACTTCTTAGCGGTTCGCCTGCCTCTAAAAGTATATTAAGCGCCCGATGCAGATGTTTTGTGTGGGGAGTGCATGCAATTACCATCAAACGAAGATATTGAAAAGAGCCTTGAACGCGCCAAAAAATGTTTAGAGAAAAATGACTTGGATGGCGCAGAAAGCCAATATTCTTGGGCTAGTACGTGGCTTGAAACACGCCAAGCTAATCCAGGCAATGATGGTGATTCGGAGGTTGCTAAATTAAATGAGTTCTCCGATCGTTTAAAGGGCATTGAAGCAAGCATTATAGTAAAAAGCGCAATCAAGAAAAAGAAACAAGGAATCCAGAATAACCCTGAAAGTGAAATAATGTATGAATACCTTTCTCGGGAGTTATCATCAATAGAAAATGAGCTTTATGA
>JAFCBV010000104.1 GCA_017610545.1 Candidatus Nanohalarchaeota archaeon
GCAGCAGTTGGGCACCTCAAAAAGAGTGTCTTCAGGTTGATTTTCAACTGTTTTTATGCCCCCGCACGCAGAACATTTGTACTCTGTCATGTTATATCCCCTCCTAGATAATTTGGAATCCATCATTAATAAGTTTTCATCAAAATGTAGGCTTCGTTGCATATCCTTTTTAAAACTTGAATGCAAAAAAGATAGTATATATCCCGAATTCATATCAGTTACAATATTAAAATGGTGATTAAATGCCGGAAATTAAAACATACAAGAGAGGCCACAAGCAAACTGGCGGACGAGGACATCAATCCACAGTTTCATGCGGTTTCTGCGGAACAATTGTGCCGCGCCACAAAACATTCACAACCCAAAGAGGATTTCGTATAACCGATCCGTTGCTCAGAAAGGAAATAAGCCGACAAGATGTTTCTACTAACGTTGAAAAGGTATATGCCTGTCCTGCCTGCGCAAGGCACCGATCTATTGTCCAACACAGGACCGGAACCGGACAACGCATACAAGGCGGCAGGAAACACGGACGACGATAAGATAAACTTGGGCTCGGGTGGGCGGAAACACATAGAATATCATTGTTGTAAGTCACAATGCATACATACCGCGCCCGCCTTATAAGGATATCTGCAGTTCCATGCCGATATCCGTCAAAAGACGAACTATTTAGTACCGGTGTTAATCTGTGTTTCCTCCCATAACCGAAATAAAAAGACGGCGAAAATTTCTAGAGATAACTCAGGCCGATTTTGCCAGAAAAAGCGGAGTCTCCCAATCCCTAATAGCAAAAGTAGAGTCCGGCATCAGCGAGCCATCGTACATTTCTGCTAAGAAGATTTTTGAAACTCTTGATGCCCTTGAATCAAAAAACAGCACTGTCGCGCGCGATATAATGAGAAAGCGCGTTGTGACGGTTCAAAAAAGCGAGCCGGTTCACCGTGCAATAGAAATCATGAATAAATTTAATGTCTCACAAATTCCGGTAATGTCAAACGAAATTCTTTCAGGAAGCATTTCTGAAAAATCAATACTCAATAAAATTGCTAGTGGAACTCATGATATTGCATCGGTAAAGATACACGCCCTTATGGATGATGCATACCCCACTATTGGAGAAGACACACCCCTTGCAACCGTCATATCACTTCTTCAACACAACCCTGCAATACTCGTCATGGCAAATGAAAATATTTCCGGCATAATAACAAAAGCAGACATATTCAAAATAGTGAAACTGCACAGACAATAACAGCATAGAAAATTACAACAATAAAATTACTCATCTTCTTCAGAAGATTTCTGTTTATTAATTAAAAAAGAGCTTAGCAGCATCTGTTTTTTGAGTGCAAGAGCCTGCCAGTTTTCCATACACCTTATTATGCGGGCGCCTATATATAGAAGCCCGTAAAAACAAAATCCATGTTAGGACCTTACTTTTGAAAAATATATTTTCAAGAATTTCACACCCGTTTTTTTGAATGCAAAACAACAATTACGAACCCGCTTTGCTTACCCGTTCATAGACCTTCACCAAAAACAAAAATGTTGTAATCTGTGTTGCAGAAATTATCAAAAGACTTGTTGAAATCACAACTGCTTTTGGGCTTCCGAGTATTAGGCCGCCCCACAACACCAAAAAACCAATTAATACTAGTGCCGCCACTATGTTCAACAAAAGTTTCTCACTATTTCTCGCGTCGTGTTTCATAGACACCAATAAACTTGATGTGTACACCCATATATAGAATCTGATAACGAATGATATAGTTTATAATATATTCATTCAAGCACACATATAATTTTTACGGGTTTGTTGAAATCTTAAGAGCCCCAACAGGACAAAATTTAACGCAGACTTTGCAATCCGACTTTTTGGGGTCGCACTCGACAACCATGTTGGACAGAACCAAAGCATCCTGAGGGCATACGGAAACACACCCTCCACAGGCAAGACATTTTGTATGATCTATAAAAACACTCATTATAATCCCGTCGGACTCTCAATGAACCTTGTTCTAACTTCTGGAAACTCTTTTTTAAGCTTTTCGGATAACGCCCGAACACCAAATCGCTCTGTTGCATAGTGGCCTGCGTATATTGCATTAACCCGCGCCTCACGAGCATTGTGATACGTCGCGTGTCTGGGCTCACCAGACAAAAGAGTATCAAGGCCGGCTCTTTCCATTTGTCCTATTGCAAATGAGCCGCTTCCACTTACAATTCCAACATTTCTAACGCTTTTTGACCCAAAAAATTGCGCCGATACAACAGCACCGATGCGATCATTCACAAGATTCATAAATGCACCGCGTGCCAACTTCTTCGGCAACTGTCCTTGTACCCCACAAACAATGCCCTCGTAACGGCCAAATGGCTTTCGTTTCTTCACTCCAAGCATATCAGCGATAACTGCATTATTTCCAACCACATCATGCATGTCAAGCGGAAGGTGTAAGAAATTTTATCCGCTCTTTTGTACAAATATCAAGTTTTGTATTGTCCCAAAGCAATCCGTGGTGAACTATAACAAGCTCGGCACCAAGCTTTTTTGCATTCAGAAACACATCCATACATGCATCCACAGCAAATACAACAAGCCCGACATGGCTTTTTCTGCTTTTTACCTGAAGGCCATTTTGGGACATATCAGGTATCTTTTTTACAGATAGATACTTGTCAAAAAATATTATAATATCTGTAAGATACATCATAAAACCCATTATCTTAAAATGCAGAACCCGCATGTTTGGTTCGGTTTCCGGTTCAGAAAAAAGCAAAAGTTGTTTATTGCATCTACGACGCCAGCCCACCAAGGATTCTATTTTCTGGCGTCTGTAGATACATTATAAGCTTATAACACGATTGTGCCCCTCGCCTACATTACACAGTATTCATCGTCTCCAGCACCGGCGATACTGCATACTACGGATACTGCAGACCCCTGCGGTGGTATTACACGTATAACGACATCAGCTGAAAGAGGTAGAAGATTGCAGTTCACAACAGTTACAGTGCCGGGAGCTCCAAGCGCCACCGCGGCCGAACACACATCGCCACCAAGTAAAACAGTTGACATACCAGTATATGTAGTACTTCCTATGTTTCGTACAATAATATCTGTACTGGTAGCCACTAATCCATCTTCATAAGTAGCATCTATCTTAACAGCGGCGGCCATCTGATCGGTCCTCTGCGAAAGGCTGTCTTTCACAGTGTCCTGTGTCTCTTCCTGAACATCCATAAACCACACATAAGCCATTCCGGCTGCCGCAACAGTCATCATAAGAAGCAAAACCAACGCAATGACAGGCGTTATACCTTTTCTTGCTCCAAACATAATATTTCTTTTTCCCATAGTATCACCCTCATTTATCCAACTTGTCATATATCCTGATTAAAAGTATCGCAGTTATAATCTGTGCTGCAGAGACCATAAGAAGTCCCATTGCGATCATTGTTGTCTGCGGGGTGCTGGACATCATGCCTCCGCCAAGCATCAAAAATTCAGTAATTGTTATAATCACTAAAGCGGCGATGAAAAGCCACTCTAGATTTTTCGCTCCGAGTTTCATGAATATTCAATACTCCAACAAAGATATATGATGCAAAACCCATATATATAAGTACCGATTACTTTTGTTTATCCGTTTGCTGCCCGCCTGGCCAAAATAGATGATGTGATGCCCGAATGTGCACTTGATGCACCTTTTCTCATATTCCTGTCAAGAGACGCAAGAGTGTCCGCAAGAGTGTTGTTCACTTCAAGTGTTTTTGCTGTTGATTCAGACATCTTGTCAAAGTATGGCTTCAGGGCCTCTGCAATGCTCTTGGAATCGTTGCCTTCAAGCTCGGACTCACTGGCCTCACGCAATATACCTATGAATTCCGACAGCCTTTCCTGATTATCATTCATTTTACCTATAAGAACAGCCATATCCTCTCTAAGTCCCTGGTTCGCCTTGACAACCTCGTCAACTATTTTCTGGTTTAGTGCAACCATGTCCAGAATCTTGTCAACAAAGCGCTCGAGGTTTTGGGTTGTCTTTGTTGTCTCAATTGATTCTAACCTTTTCTCAAGGCGCCGCAACGGAGTAAGTGGAACGACCTCAAAATCATCCTGTACATCATCTGTTTTTTGTTTCATCATAGTATCTCAACGAGTATTATATAGGTTCTCCGTATATATAGTTAACTGTGCTTTGCAGCACACCATCGCGGTGATACCCTGTATGAATTTGGTATAAAAACAAACAAAAAAGAAGAGTTCAAAGACATATCAAAAGAGCTTTCAGAAATAGTTTTGAAGTCAGGAATTAAAAATGGAACGCTCACAGCATTTGTGCCCCACACAACAGCAGGTATCACCATAAATGAAGGTGCCGACCCTGATGTCAAAAAAGATATTCTAAGCGCGCTCTCCCACATCATCCCTGGCAATGAAAACTATGCGCACCGAGAAGGAAATTCCCCTGCGCACATAAAAGCAAGCATAATGGGAATCTCAGTCACTATAATAATAAAGGATAACGGTCTTGCTCTGGGCACTTGGCAGAAAGTTTTTTTCTCAGAATTTGACGGCCCGGGGCAAAGAAAGGTCTGGGTTGCTTTGTCAAAGAATTGAGAATCTTTCATCAAATTTATAAAGTTATAACGCTGTTATAAATTATGCATTATGTGTATCTTGACAACGCCGCGACAACACAAGTATGCCCCGAGGCTGCCGAAGTTGTCCTGAAATATATGAAGGAAGAATACGGCAATGCATCCTCTCTGCACACTTTCGGCCAAAAGGCAAAAGAATCTCTTGAGGCCTCGCGCGCATCGATTGCAAAAACAATTGGCGCAGCCCCTGAAGAGCTAATATTCACATCCGGCGAAACAGAATCAAACAATCTCGCAATTCTCGGCGCAGCCCGTGCAAACACAGCACGCGGCAGGCACCTCATCACAACAAAAATCGAGCATCCCTCTGTATTACGTGCATTTGCTGCGTTAGAAAAAGAGGGGTTTGAAGTAACATATCTTAACGTGAATCACGAAGGATTCATTGATCTTGCGGAACTTGAAAAAAAGCTCCGCAAAGACACAAGCCTTGTAAGCATACTACATGCCAACAACGAAATCGGCACAATTGAGCCCGTCACTCAAGCCGGAAAAATCATAAAATCAAAAAGCAGTGCACTTTTTCACGTTGACTGTGCGCATTCCTACGGGAAAATCCCTGTTAATGTTGAAGAAATAAAAGCAGACTTAGTCACAATCAATTCACACAAAATCCACGGCCCAAAAGGTGTTGGCGCGCTCTATATCAAAAAAGGCGCAAAAATTGCGCCTTTAATGTTCGGAGGCGCGCAGGAAAAAAAGATTCGCCCCGGAACTGAAAACATTGCCGGTATTGCAGGTTTCGCAAGTGCAGCAGAAACCGCCTATATTAATATAGAGAAAAACGCGCAAAATATAGCGCGCCTGCGCGACATGCTTATTGATGAAATAAATAAAACCATACCCCACACAAAACTCAATGGCCCGCGCGGAAACTTGCGCCTGCCAAACAATGCAAACATATCTTTTGGCAACATAGAAGGCGAATCCATCATAATTTTGCTTGACTCAAAAGGTGTTGGCGCATCCACAGGCTCTGCATGCACAACGCATGACCTAAAGCCAAGCCATGTGCTGATGGCAATCGGCAGGAGCCCTGAAATATCCCACAGCTCAATACGCTTCTCGCTTTCAAGATACACCACTGAAGACGAAATCAAACATGTGATTTCCGTTCTTCCTAAAATCGTTGAAAATCTTAGAAAAATGAGCCCTGTAAAAGAGGTATGATAATGTACTCTAAAAAAGTCATGGAACAATTCCAGAACCCAAAAAATGTCGGCGAAATTGAAGGAGCCGACGGCATCGGCGAAGTTGGAAATCCACAATGCGGCGACATGATGAAAATCACAATAAAAGTCGCTGCTCAATGACCACAGAGCTTGCAAAAGGAAAAACCCTTGACGAAGCAGAAAAGATATCGCGCGAAAATGTTGCGCAAGAACTCGAAGGGCTTCCACAGGTAAAGATGCACTGCTCGAATTTGGCTGTTGATGCACTGAGGGAAGCGATAAGGGATTATCGGTCAAAGCAGGGTTTGAGTGAATAAATAGCGCGTTACGACACCAACCGCGGGAAAAAACGGAGTTTATTACGTTCATTGGTGTACTTTGTGAAAAATTAATAAGAAGACAAAAGAGGATCCGAATATTAATTTGAATTGCAAGATCATCCGAAAAATAATAAAATGATTGGTGCAAATATAACGTGTATATCTGTTCTAGAGGATTATGATGAAGTTGAGTGAATTAAATGCAAAAAACTGCAAATTTGTGATTAAAGAACCAATAGGAAAAGAAATCAGAGGTATTATAGCCGGAACAAACATAGATAAACACAATCACAAATTGACCTTGGAACAATTGAAAAAAATGGCTGAAGATCTTAAGTCGAACCCATTTATGAATAACGAACATGATTCATCAAAAACACCCCTTGGCAAAGTAATAAATTTTGAAATAAGATCAAGTGACAATGGTGAATACGAATTACATATTGTTTGCACTCTTTTCCTATTGGTTCTTTAAT
>JAFCBV010000105.1 GCA_017610545.1 Candidatus Nanohalarchaeota archaeon
TGTTTCAATATCGGTCGTCATTCTTTTTTGAATTTCATAGTAATTCTTGAACTCATCTAATCTTTCTGGAGAAAATTCACTAATGACCGAAAGTGTTTTTGTATACCATATTTGATAAGAGAAAAAAGTACTGTCTACAGGTCCTTTTTTCTTTTTATTTTCTTGAAGGTCTTTCGCTTCTTCAGAGTGTAATTTGATTCCTTCTTTTAAAAGTTTATTAATTTCAGTTTTAATTTTTTCATTTGTTGAACTCATATTAATTGTTTATACCCCATGATTATTAAGTTTATTATTTTGAGAGTTACGAAAAGTGTGGAGGTATAACCTATGCAAATTGTGCCTTAGTAGATTGTTTTTAAGATGCAACTAAAAATGCAAAAACGACAATATGTACTGATATTGAGCCTGACGCCTATAATAACACCACATGAAACAGGGGAATGCCAAACTATAATCTCTTACTTTATCAGTTTGGCTTTGCCAAGGGAGTTGAATGCGCGGAAAAATATCAATGCGCTTGCGTAAGCCTGCGCTTCCATCTCGATAACAGCGCTTTTGTCTATGCTGTGCAATTCGTCGAAGAACTGGATGAAGGCTTTTTTTGAGTATTTGCCGAATATTTCCTCGTCGCTTTTTCCGTCTGTTGCGTATTTTTTTAGTACCCATTTCTGGATTTTTGCGTAGAGTTCTATCTCATAGACTTTGAGGATGTCCCATACTAAGTTCTGCCAGAATGTGCCGACGTTGCCTTTGAGGACGTCGCCTCTCGGGAACTGGGTTGCTATGAGTTCTATAGGGGTTCCGGTTATGCCATGCTGGGCTATCCTTACGCCCAGATTTTCTTTTCTCATGGCGCTTGCGATGTCTTTTGTTTTTGGGATGTTTATACATACCTGTTTTACTTTTACGCCGTTTTTGTAGATGTTGCCGTGGGTTGAGCCGTTTGCGATTGCCAGAAGCTGCGGGTTGACGCCGTTTTTGTTTAGCTCTTTTATGAATGTTGTCGCTTCTTTCGGGGATGTCAGAAGGAATCCTTCTGTGTCTTTTCTTCCGATTTCGCCTACTTCCACTTCGAGTCCGTATGATTTTATGCCTTTCTTTTTCATTTCTGCGCTTATGAAGTGCGCGATTTCTGTTGTGGCTTTGATGTTGCCTTCTAATTCTTCTTTTTCGTTTTTGCCGTCGAAGTTGAAGATGTGGGATGCGTCTATTGCGAAGGAAGTGAAGCCTGCGTCAATTTGCGCTTTTACCAGTTTCTTTGTGCCCTCGATTGTTTCGGGGTCGCCTGCTTTTATGGATATGTGGTCTGCGTGAAGTATCCATTTTGTGCAGCCGGTCTTTTTTGCGGCTTTCATGATGCGTTTTGCGAAGTCTTTTGGGGGGTAGCCGGTGTAGCCGCCTTTCAGGTCTGATTCTGATCTTGCGATTTCTATGATTACCGGGGAGTTTGATTCTTTTGCGGCTCTTAAGATGCCTTCTGCAACGCCGGGGATGTAGCGGGTGTTGGTTGCCATTATTATGCAGTCCTTGTCTCTCAATGAATTGAACATTTTTTCTCCTGATATTGGTTTACAGTCACTCATATTTATCACCTTTATTTCATTGTTCTCTTTTATTGTTTTTATTTTTTGTTTTCGTATATCTCTAAAGCTTCGTCGACTGTTTTGCCATCGACAGTCAGTGCATAAATTGCATTACACATAGCTACTGCTTCTGCAAGACTTTTCTGGTGGATGTTTCTTCCTGTTGCATTGCCATTGGCACCGCTCTCTAGCTGGTCATGGAGTCTTTGAAGGAATTCCCTGACATCTGTGGATGAGCCGCCTGCACAGACCACATTGGTCCTGCCTGCTGAGGATACTGCCTCTTTGAAAATTTCTTTTGATTCTTCTCCTTCTTTCTTAGGGTAGTTGATTTTGACGAAATCACTTCCAAGGCATGCTGCGACTCCGGTTGCGCCTGCAATGAGGTGCGGGTCTTTCTCATCTTTTACTGCCTGACCGCGCGGGTATATCCAGAGAACTGACAGGAGCCCATTTATGTGTGCTTCATATACTATTCTGGATGCTTCTTCCAGCATCAGGTCTTCATATTCGCTGCCCAGATAAATTGTGTAGCCTACAGCAAGTATTTTAAGGCCGGAGTTCTCCCGGAATTCAATGACTTCTTCAACATCTGAAATATTTCCGCTATATGGGTCTTTCTGGGCAGTTTTCACGAGATTTGTCTTTGAATTTATTTTCACGAGATATGGAACGTCTTTATAGTCTGCACCATATTTTGCAATAAGACCACGCTGCGTGACAAATACGCCGATGTTTGCTTTGCTTGCAATGCGGAAGAGATGTTCGGGATCTGCGTCGTCAGAATGGATACCTTCGCCATACATGTCACCATTGAGATGCTCTATTTTCTGGTCGCCGGCGAATAGCATTAAATGCCCGGAACCATGGGTTATTTTCATGAAATTTTCTATATATTCTTTTCTCATGGTTGGGGGAACGTCCAGAGGTACTTTAACATCATTTTCAGTTATTTTCATTTTATACGCCCCTTTTTTATCCTTTGATTATCTTTTCTGCCCGTTCGACGTATTTTTTGGTTCCGATGTATATTGGTACGCGATGGTCTACTTTTTCAGGCATGATTGTGAGTATGTTTTTTTCGCCTGTGCTTACTTTTCCGCCTGCCTGTGTCACTATGAAGCCCAGGGGATTTGCCTCAAAGAGCAGCCTTAGCTTTCCACCCATGTGGCCTTTGTAGAGCGGGTATGAGAATACACCGCCGTATTTCAGGAACTGGTGGACGTCTGCGACGAATGAGCCGGAGTATCTTAGCTTGAATCCGTCTTTGACTATCTCGTTTATGAATTTTTTGTGTTTTGGGACCCAGTCTTTCTGGAGGGCGCCGGTTCCGTAGAGTTTTTTGTCGCCGATTTTTACGTTTTGATCGGTCATTGTAAATTCATTTTTGTCGTTCAGTGCAAACATGTAGATGCCTTCTTTTACTGTTACTGTAAGGGTTGTGAGGGGACCATAGAGGATGTACATTGCTGCGCGCATGTTCTTTCCTGGCTGCATGACTTTACCGTTGTCGTATATGCCTATTATTGTGCCGACTGCAAGGTTTACCTGTATCAGGGACGAGCCGTCGAGGGGGTCCATTGTGACTGCGTAGTTTGATTTGGCGTCAGGAAAACTTAGGACTTCTGCTTCTTCTTCTGATGCGAGTTCTTTTACCAGCTTTGATTTTTTCAGGACTTGTTTGAGGTGCTCGTTTGACCATATGTCTAGTTTCATCTGGGTTTCGCCGTAGATGTTCTGGGTGTCTGCGTATTTCTGGTTGGTTATGAATGCGTTGCGGATTGCAGGACCCTGGGCTGCTATTAGTTGTATTAATTCTTTTAGATCGTCCGGACTGGCTGTTGAGTCCAAGTACTGTTTTAGTGTTATTTTTGCCATGATTAACCCCTCGTTTATTAGTTATTTTGTTCTGTTATGTTTGTTGTTGTGTATATGTGTCTTTTTGATTAATATATATATTACTGTTTGGATGAAAGTACGGTTTTTTAGAATTGTTGCCTGGTATGCGGTTGATGAGTTCAATTTCCATTGGAGAAATATGAAATTATTGCTCCGGTTGGCGGCTCTATATT
>JAFCBV010000106.1 GCA_017610545.1 Candidatus Nanohalarchaeota archaeon
TATTCCGCTCTCGACTGTGCCGTTGACATTAGCAGTGAACCGGAACTTCATTATGTAAAATCCCTCGTCAACAGGAGACGTAAAGTTAATTGTCCCGTCGACCATGTTCTCATTAAGGCTGTCCCGCAGCGTGGAATTCGCGAGAAGGTCACTGAATGTGGGAAATACTCTCTGTAGTTCAATTATCTTTGCAGAAGTTATGTTTTCCGGATGCAACTCCTCGTCTGTAAGCAAATCGGTGACCTTTAACTTTATCCTTACAGTAGAATTGGGTGCAAAAAATGCGAAATCGTCCCCCTTAAAGTCAACAGTGTCTCCACGGGCAAGAAGCCGCTGCACCCCGAAAGTAACTCCTGTATGCTTCTCTTCCCCATTATAATTAATTTTGATTTTCGCCCTGTAAACAGAGCCGCTCATATTTGGCGCAGTAAAAATCACCATGCATTGTGAACTGAATCCCGGAGGAGGTTGTTCACCTGAGATACCCATATAATTCAGCGCATCACTCAGGTTCATAACCTGATAACTTGGAGAATATGCAACACCATTTTCATCTGTTATTTCTGTCAAGGTCACAACAGAACTGCAGTTTCCCGGATTAATAAGCCCGGGCATATCATCCCCGGGACCTTTGGCAGATATGCCGCCCGCAGAAATATTTGACAAAAAAGTCATAAGAGTCACATTCGAAAGAGGCGGGAACGCGTTAACCATAGCGCCGGCAGAATCCGCATCTTCAATGTACTTTGTATTGATTGCCTCTGCCTGAAAGTCCACTGACTTCACCTCGAATCCTGTAGAGGCGCCCTGTGTATTCCCTGAATCATCAGTGCCGGTTACACTGACACCATACATCCCTGTTGAAGTACCTGATAAATCATAATCAAACGTGTACACTCCGTCAGCTGATGCTGTGAAATCAGATTTGCCTTTGCTCAGTGTGGTCCCGTTCGGATAATAGAGTGTGGCTGTAAACGATGAAAGATTGAAAGATCCTGTAGCGTTCTTCGAGGTTAGTAACAGGCGCACTTTTGAATCAGGAGAAAATGAATATGCCGGGCTGCCGGAGAGGTCTGTTATGGTCGCAAACATCTCAAATGCCTCTACAGAAAAAGTGAGGCTTGCCATGCTGTCATTCAGTTTCACGGAATATGTCCCTGACGAAAGAGGTGGCACACTGACATTAAGCCAGCCAAACTGTGAAGAAGTACTATAGTATATAGGCGTAACATTCTGGCCTGTAGAATTAATCACTTCCACCTTGACAGATGTTGAAATCATGTTTGTGTCGTTCTTTGTCAACATAATGAAATTGGTGCTTTCATCAGTATTCGGGCGATTTTCAGGAACCTTCCAGAGAAGTATCTTGTCTCCGGTTGTGTGCTCTATGTCGCCAACAACGTATTTGAAGTCAGCGCTGCCCGTACCATTGCTGAACACACTGCTTCTCTTCAGTGCCTGATACTCTATATCCGGACACGAAGTGTTGTCCTCAGTGTCATTATATAATGAGAAGTCCTTGTCATCATCAACATATAGCCGGTCATAACTGCTTGCATTAGTCTGGTCAACAAGAACAAAATAGTATA
Source organism: Candidatus Nanohalarchaeota archaeon (assembly GCA_017610545.1). Classification (GTDB taxonomy): domain Archaea; phylum EX4484-52; class EX4484-52; order EX4484-52; family B79-G9; genus JAFCBV01. The sequence goes on from JAFCBV010000106.1 coordinate 1,590, forward strand.
TTTTCCCGCCAATCAATGAAGTACCGTAGCGGACATTGCCTGTCTTTGACAACTGAAGAAGTTCTGTAAAATTCCCGCCAAGAGCGTCTCCTGCAGTTATTTCTGTAGTTGTGCTGATATTGATTATATCATCACCGGATTTTACAGGATACAGTTCCATTATGACTCGATTGGGAATTACACGAAAGCTCATGTTCATTGAATCTGTGCCGCCTGTAATTACAGCCACATAATCTCCGGCAGCATGTGTTGAGTTGATTTCAGTTGAGACCGAAAAAGTGTTTGCCGAGCCTCCTAAGCTTGTCGTTGCCAGTGTAGCCACAAATCCCGTAGAATTATATATTGCGACACTTACACTTGTTGCAATACTGCTGCTGAGTGTGCCCGTGACCTCAAGAGAATCTCCCCATACATAGGTTATCTGGTTCATTGATGTTGAAATAGAAGCATGCGCAACACAGGGCATCAGGGCACCCACTGCAAAAGCAGCAAAAACAAGGCATGCCATTTTTGATGGAGAATAAATTTTCGTCATAACGATTAACCTAAGTACCCCTTTTGTTTTTAATTACTATATATAGTTTTCTCTAGACGTTTAAACAAACATTATCAACTTTCGAGGAATTGCGATTTTTGTTACTGTTAATGACTAACCCTGGCGATCCTGCCATTGAAAATAAAAACATCCGTACAAAAGTATTTGCATGATAGACTCCCACTGCCACCTTGAGCAAAAAGACTTTAACCCAGACCGCGATGAAGTGATTGAATCGTGGAAAGGAACACTTGATGCAGTCGTGACATCGTGCGCGCACCCAAGGGATTTTGGTTTAACTGTTGAGATTGTAAAAAAGCACAAAGGCTTTGTGTTTGCAACATTCGGCCTGCACCCGGAATACATCAAAGAGATTTCTAAAAAAGAAAAAAAAGAGTATCTTGAAAAAATAAAACAGCACAAAGACATCACTCTCGCAATAGGTGAAATAGGGCTTGATTATCACTGGGTAAAAGAAGAGGACTGGCGCGAAAAGCAAAAACTCCTTTTCCGCGAAATGCTTGCATTCGCAAAAGATCTTGGCAAGCCGGTTGTCATACACTCGCGCGACTCTACTGAAGACTGCATAAAAATTCTTGAAGAGGAAAAGCCAAAAAAAGTTTTGATGCACCTTTACGGCTCGCGCGAATATCTCGAGCGCGTGAAAGGCAACGGCTGGTTCATCTCAATAGGCCCGCTAATTGCGCGAAGCAAAAACCACAAAAAGATTGCGCGCGACTTCCCGATTGAGCGCATCCTTCTTGAGACAGACTCGCCGTGGTTCGGGAACGGGGAGCGCGGCACGCCTCTGAACATAAAAGTCGCTGCAGAAAAAATCGCAAAAGTTAAGGACATGACAACTGATAATGTAATGAAACAATGCGGGGAGAATACTAAAGGGTTTTTTGGAATCGAATGTTGATTTTTTATTCAGTGTACAATCTTCCAATCCTCAAGTGTTATAGTAAATTGATGTTGATTGTCATCTCTTTGAAGTGTTATAGAAAAACAGCCAGAACAACCTAATTCGTTCACTTCAGCAACTGTTGTTGGAAAACTTAAATGGGCTGTAACTATTTCAACAGCTCTTTTTTGATCGCTGGTTAGTTCTTGTGCTATTTGCTTTGTAAAACTCCTACCACTCCAAAGCACACATTTCTTTTCAACAGCATCTGGAACATAGTCGGCATAATCAGAATATGTTATAGTGCGAACAAGCCAGGAATTTTCACATTCTTCAAAAGTAGTTATCCGGGCGCTTGAATACCCAACCACACCTGCAACTGAGCCAGCAACAAAAACCAGTAAAAAAATAACAACGCGCTTGTCCATAGAATCACGTAGTGATTAATCTATTTACGTCTTTGTTTTCAATGCAGGCATTTTATGCGCACCTATAAAAACCACATCCCCACATATTATTATCATGAACAAACGCATCATCTCAATCAATGCAGGCAAAAAGGCATTCACTCTTGAAACAATCAATCATCCAAACATAATCGGTCCTATAGACTA
>JAFCBV010000107.1 GCA_017610545.1 Candidatus Nanohalarchaeota archaeon
GAACATAGAAGACATAAGCTGTGACGGCGCAAATATTCCCGTATTTGTGTATCACAGAAATCAAAAAATTGCATCAGTGATGACAAACGTTGTATTTGAGGAGCGGGATGTATTGAGTGACTTTGTCATGAAACTCGCACAAAGATGTGGTAGGGCGGTCTCTGTAGCAGAACCCATTCTGGAAGGAGCACTACCTGATGGTTCGCGAGTACAGGCAATTCTTGAAACAGATATAGCACGCAGAGGCTCTAATATTACTGTAAGAAAATTTTCAAAAGATCCTATAACGCCCATGCACCTTCTTAAATATAAAACCACAAATGCCAACGTTTTGGCATATCTTTGGTATCTTGTGGAACACAGGTGCTCGGTTTTAATTTGCGGGCCGACTGCATCCGGAAAGACATCTTTGTTAAATGCACTGTCCCTATTTATAAATCCGTCAATGAAGATTGTATCTATTGAGGACACACCTGAGTTGCGCCTTCCGCACGCGCACTGGGTGCCTGAAATATCGCGTGAGGGCTTTGGCGTTGGAGATAGTAAAATCGGCGAGGTATCTCTTTTTGAGCTCCTAAAAGGCGCACTTAGGCAAAGGCCGGATTACATCATTGTCGGCGAGGTTCGTGGCCAGGAGGCATACATACTTTTTCAGGCAATGGCAACAGGGCACGCAGGGCTTTCAACAATTCACGCAGATTCTATAGAAAAAGTCATTGACCGCCTGACAACACCGCCAATAAGTCTTCCGGCATCACTGGTGGAAACTTTGAATCTCATTGTGTTTATAAAGAGAGTGCGGCACGGGAAAGCATATGTGCGAAGGCTTTTCGAGGTGCATGAAGTTTTGGGATACGATTTGATTACAAAAAAGCCGAAGACTCGCATGGTTTTCAAATGGGATGCCGCTACGGATACATTTGATATAGTTGCAGATTCCGAAGTCCTTGGCAGAATATGTGAAAACGAGGGCGTTCCGGAAGCAGAAATGAAAAGAGACTTGTTTTTCAGAAAAAAGCTGCTTGAATGGATGAAGGAAAATAGAATTGAGGATTATCGGGATGTTGGGAATATAATCGCGGAATATTATTCTGATGAAGAAAAAATCATAAATATAATATCATAGGCATAACAATTGGCAGGTGTTTTTGTGCACATTAATGAGTCATACATGCAGTTTGCATACAAGTATTTTGGAAAAATGTCAGAGTACTACTTCATGAAAACGTTCGAAGACATGAAAACAGATCTTCGAAAAGCAGGCATAAATGTTACTGTGTCAGAATATATTTCTGTTTCACTTGCAACATCATCTATAGTCTTTGCAATATCAACACCCCTTTTCGCTGTAATCTCAACACTCTTTGTCGGAAACATGGAGACAATAACAACCGGGCAGGCATATATTCTCGGGCTTCTTATGGGTCTTCTTGGAGGTGTTTTTTCGGCTACAATGATTTTTCTCTTTTTTCATAGTTATCCGTCATTGATTATCGGGGAGCGCAAGAAAAAAATCAGTGATTCACTTCCTTTTGCTACATTGTATCTCACAACAGTTGCAGGTAGTGGCACGCCGCCGATTGCGATGTTTAAAGCGCTTTCAAGTTTTTCAGAGTATGGTGAAATTGCAAAAGAATCAAAACGAATATCAGAGGAAACAGAGATCATGGGCGTAAACTTTATAGATGCTGTTGAAAACGCAGCGCGCAGAACACCTTCAGAAGATTTTCGTGACCTTTTATGGGGAATACACTCCATTTTGACTGTTGGCGGGGATTTACGACAATATCTGCACGGAAAGTCAATGGGCTTTATGCAGGACTACAGACGTAGGCTTAACCAATTTACACAGCAACTCTCAATGTTTGTTGAAATGTATATCACGGTTGTACTTGTCGGTTCTGTGTTCTTCCTCGTACTTTCAACAATAATGGGTGGCGTCGGGGGCGGCAGCGCGATTATTGTCGTAGTTCAGCTAATGCTTACCTTTGTATTCTTACCAATGGCATCATTTGGTTTTCTCATACTCATAAAAGGCATCTCACCAACAACATCGTAGGTATTCGTATGGTCAAAAAATATACTACAGAAGAGCTTATAAAAAAAGTTTCGCTCGGAGGTGGAGCACTTCTTCTTGCCATAGGGCTCGTGATCAGTATGGTCGGCTCGCGTATCGTCGGCATAATGTTCTTGATACTCGCGGTCATTATCGGTGTTGTGCCTTTTTCTATATATCAGTACTTCAAATTTAACAAATATGCAAAGATGGAAGAGCAATTTCCGCGGTTCATGAAAGATTTTTCAGAGTCCGTAAAAGGGGGTATGGGGTTTCCACAAGCTCTTGATATGGCCGCAAAGACAGATTATGGCGCATTAAGCCCGGAAGTTCTTAAGGCGTCAAATCAGGTTTCATGGGGTATGCCATTTCCGAGAGCTATGAAAAAATTTGCTGAAAGGCTTAAGGGAAGCAAAGTTATGCGGCAATCATTTGCACTTGTGAATGAGGCGTTTGTTGCAGGAGGTAATGTAGCAGATATCATGGAATCTATTGCTGAAAACATTGGTGCAATACGCACTATTGAAGATGAGCGAAAATCTGCAATGTCCCAGCAGGTTTTCATTATGTATTTTATATACATCATGTTTTTAGGCATTATTGTCGCATTGTATAAGCTTTTGATACCAATGATTAGTGTTATTTCTTCTGCAGAGGCAGGCGACATGTTTGGTGGGGGCACCCCTCTTGATAGTTGTACTGTTGTTCCATTACTTTGTGGCATGGGGGAGGCTATTGGCTTCACCGGAGATCACGTATACTTTAAGACACTTTTCTTTTGCATGTCAATTGTTCAGGGAATTTCGTCCGGTATTCTTGCAGGAACTATAGGCGAAGGAAAAGTAGTTGCAGGCACAAAACATGCGGTTATACTGGTTATAGCTGCAATGGTCGTATTCATCATGTTCATTTAAAGTATGCAGTACATCACCATTACGAACGTAAAAACACAGGATAAGAAAAAATGTATCTAAAAAAACACAGGCGCGCGCAGGTGACGATGGAATATGTAGTTGGATTTATCTTTTTTCTCATTGCAATGCTTTTTGTTGTGTTCAGTGTGATCGACAAGCTGCCGCAGTATTATGAGGAAAGCCACAACACACTTCTGCACGAGACTGCATGGTTTGCAAGCCAGAAGGCGATAACATACGCTTCAGCAGGCGGCGCGCTAAATTTTTCAGCTATTGATGATTTTTCAAAATGCAATATTTATACCATGTATCATCCGGGTTCCGATGAGTTCGCAAACGGTGTGAGCAATTATACGCATTTGAAATCCCTTTTCGGAATTAATGATGTTACGGGGTTCCGCATGAACGTAAAATCTTTTTCAATATTAGTATCTAATGAAAGCAGCGGAATAAATTATACAGGCCCATTCAATATTGACGGAACAAATGGATTGTTTGAAATATTCAATTATACCGGAGTATATGACGGTCTTCATATTGGAAGCTCATATTCTAGGGTAAATGAGCTTGTCACAATATCATCACAAGATTATGCTGTTGAAAAAATAGATCCTTTAGTTAACTTTGCTATACTTTCAAAAACACTTGTTGATTGTGGTA
>JAFCBV010000108.1 GCA_017610545.1 Candidatus Nanohalarchaeota archaeon
AAATCCAAAAAGCTGTGTTTTTTCAGGATTCAAAAATTTGGATGCTTAAGCATAGAGCGTATCGGGCGCTGCGTTAGCAGGCGATTTATATGCCGTTTCCATAGGCACAGTTTCAATTTTCTCCGAAGCGCTATCTGCGTCACCAAAGCATGTATTGTGTTGACCAGACATTTCTTCGCGCATACTTTCTATTATTCCTTTTATATCATGTCCAAGGGAGCCAACACTTGTTTCTATAAGCTGCAAAGGATGTTCGTCAGGAGCCCGCATACCTGATCTAAGATAAGGCGTATATCGCCTGTAAGATAGGCTGGGCACACCATCAATGACTATTGTTGAGTTTACAACATCCATCGCCAAAGGCTTTATCAAAATTTGTCTGCCGTCATCAGAAGTCGCTGAAACAGATCCATACAAGAAGTCTGCCTGGTTTTTATCACGGGCACTTTCTCTATTACGGCTGAAGTGCAGTATTTGCTGTTGGTCCGCAACATGATCCATTTTTCTTACAATGTCATGATATGTTGATTGTGCAGAACTTATGGTATTCATTGTTCCATCCAGCACAGGGTTGTCAATAATATCTTCAAGAGTCTTGTATGTACTAAGATTTTCTATTGCGTTTGTTTCCTTTTGAAGATTTACAATTCCAAGACCAAGCAAAGGCCCCCGAACATCAACAATCATTGGATATCGCACATATCCAGACATGCCGCCGGACTTAATTGCAATTTGTGTCTTATTTGGTACAATGCCTTCTGTGTTTGCCATACCCCTTGTGCGTACAAGATTCAAATACAGCATTTGGGTTGACAGGCCTGAAGAATCTTTTGGGATGGCAACTATGTAATTTGCAGGGTCGCCAAGTTCTGCAGTCCATTTAATGCCACCATGTCTGCAGACAGCCATAACCTCATTTGCAGGTATTTCCATGATTCCCAAATCATATTTTTTCCCGGGGTTGGTGTATATAGATTCCTCTCGACGAGACCATCCTTTCTGCTCAAGCACAGAATGGACGTAGTTATTCATTTCCCCGATTTTGTCTTCAAAACCAAACATCTGTATCAAACTCTGTTTAAAACGAAGGACCTTTAGGCGGTTCAAACTCCCCGTCCTGATAAGGCGGAATTTCATTCGGAAAAGCTTCAGAAACTGAGAGCGATTCTTCAATAGGTTCTTCACATACCCTGCATACTTTAAGCAAGTCGGCAGGCACATCGGTTGGATAATCTCCACTAGAGAACCCATTCATTTCCGCATAGGTTGCTATTTTATTTGCTTCTGTGAGATATGTGTTCCAGAGAGAAGTACCTGTAGTTTGTATCCAGGTCAAATCTTGTGTTTTAGAGGCACTTACTTTTTGCAGAAGTTCAATTCCTTTTGTCACTTGCCTATAAATGATTCCACACGCGTCAGCTGGTTGAATGGAAAACTCTTGATTTAGGACCTGTTGATATGGTCGTTCCAATTGATCCACAATCTGATTAACCCTCGCTGCCAAATCATAATTTATTGCCATCATATTCCCCTCCTTTACACCAATCTTAAATATAATATTTGCGTTTAGTTATAGCTACTTTTTCGTAACAATACTATATATACTTTTGCATTATAACCCATTCAGAACGTCTCTGAAGCCGAAATACAGCTTTCGCTAACTCGATAAAATCCTTTAATAAAAACAAAAAAACCCCGCACCTTGTAAGAATCCTGTTCTGGAAAACCGGACCCGAATGGCTTGCAGGCAAACCGCGCGCATTACGCCCGCGGCCTGTCCTCACAGGTTGCCCGCAAGTTGTTCAAGGTGCGTGAAAAATGGATCTCTCTTCAAAGACACATTCTGTAAGCCTCAAGTTCTGGAAAAACAAGGACCCAGACAGGAGTGTCTCTATAGAGAGAACATTTCAAAAAAAAGCGGCGTTCAGTGGGTCATCCATTGGTTGAAAAAGAAGCGGAATCATCCCCTAATATTCTGTGCATCCGCATGAATATTTAGCGCAGTGTAGCACAGAGATCGGGTTAAGCATGCCAAAGTTAATTCTTGTATTCCATCGCATACTTAATGATTGCATAATGACCACGCTTATTTTAGCAGGCACATATAAATAGTTTTCCGCATTTTCGCTTTTTTTGGGGCTTATTTGTTCTAAAAAATATATAACCCGCGCTCACCTTAGTTCTTTCATGGATGCTGTTTTTCTTTTTGATATTGGTGCAGTAATCGTTTTCGCAACAATTTTTGGCGCGGTAGCATCTTTTTTCAGGCAGCCCATGATTCCTGCATACATTATTGCAGGAGCTGTTATCGGGCCTTACGGCATTGGAATAATCACGAATCAGGCGCTCATAACAACACTTTCAGAACTAGGGATTGCATTCCTTTTATTCATCATCGGAATGGAACTTAATTTTTCTCGCCTAAAGGATGTAAGCACAATCGCAACAGCAGGAACGGTTATACAAGTGGTTCTCTCTTTTGCAGCAGGCTTTTCTGCAGCGCGCTTTATGCTTGGCTTTGGTTCTCTTGAATCTGTTTACGTCGGGTTGGTCATCGCCTTTAGCAGCACAATGGTTGTGATAAAACTGCTTGTGGACAAAGACCTTATCGAGACGCTTCACGGAAGAATTGCACTGGGCGTTCTTCTTGTCCAGGACATCATAGTGGTTCTCGCCCTTTCTGTGCTTTCAAACATTGACAGCTTTACAGCAGATACGCTCATAATCTCTTTAATGAAAGGCATCGGCCTTTTCTCAATGGCAATTGTGGCATCTAACTACATCTTTCCAAGAATCGTAAAGTCCCTTACAAAAAACCCGGAACTTATGTTTTTGATGTCCCTGTCAGTCTCTTTTATATTCGGCGGCCTTGCATATATTTCAGGATATTCGATTGCAGTCGGAGGCTTTCTTGCAGGCATAAGCCTTGCAGTATTTCCATATAATGTTGAGATAATAAGCAGGATAACATCTCTTCGTGATTTCTTTGCAACAATGTTCTTTGTTTGCCTTGGCATGCAAATCGCATTTTCAAACATTGCATCTGTTTTGCCGGCAATTGTGGTTTTAACAGCCATCACTGCAATACTGAAGCCAGCCATAATTACAGTCATCGGAATTATTTTTGGCTATGGCAGGCGGACTTCGTTGAGTGCAGGATTATGCCTTGCGCAGGTTTCTGAGTTTTCCATAATAATTGTCGGCGCAGGCCTTACACTGGGCCATGTGTCGGCAGAGCTTCTGTTGATAACTACAATGGCGGCTGTCATAACAATAAGCATCACACCATACTATATAGAATACTCTCCGTTTTTCTACAAACTTTTTTCAGGTGTTCTGGAGAAGCTAAAGGTATTTCAGATTGTGAAAAACAGGAAGCTTCACAATACCACAAGTGAGTTCAACATGAAACCGAACAAGATCATCATTTGCGGGGCGCACACTATGGGCAAAAGCATTGCAGATGAAATTCTCCTGCAAAAAAAGAATTTCGTTGTAATAGACTACAATCCTGAGGTAATAAAAGTGCTGATGTCCCAGAATATTCCCTGCATGTATGGAGATATAACGCAGCCTAATCAATACCGTCCGAAAAAAGAACAAGAACATTAAGATAATGCTTACTACAAACAGTGTTGATGAAGCGCTTCACTTCTATGCAGCAGGGGCAACATATGTGCTGCTTCCAAAACTTATAAGCGGGCAGAAAGCAATACAAAACCTTGAGCTCGATGACGAATTAAGCCTGATCGAACAGGACGATATGGAAACCATCGTACTGGTAAAAGGCATCGGTGAACGTTCAGCAGCAAAATACCGCGAACAGCTCT
>JAFCBV010000109.1 GCA_017610545.1 Candidatus Nanohalarchaeota archaeon
ATGCTATTGAAAACCACTTCACTGAAATCAGACAAGAATGTTCTTTTTGCCTATGTTTATGGCAGTTTTGCCAGGGGTGAAAAGGACTTTTCAGATGTAGACATAGCAGTATATCTCAAAAAAAATCCACGATGCCTTGTTCTGTATGAACGCCGGCTTGCAAAAGGCCTTGAAAAAGAAACCGGCAAACCGGTTGATGTCAGAATCATAAATTCCATGCCCCTTCTTTTAAAATCCCGGCTCCTCAAAGAAGGAACGCTGATTTTTTCACGAGACCATAAAGCGCGAGTCGCTTTTGAAACCGCACTAATTGGCAGTTATCTTGATTTTTCCCACATTATGAACGAATTTAATGAAAAACGGCTTGAGCGCTATGAAATTAGATGAATTTCTCATAAACCTTCGAATTGATGTCATAGAAAGAAATTTGAAAGAAATAGAACTCATAATCAACGAGGGAGAAGAAAACTTCCTCAAAAACTACAGGACGATTTTAGCCGGAAAGCACGCCCTTCTGGAGTCAATAGAAGCATGCATTGACATAAGCAACCACATAAACGCCAGCATGGGCCTTCGAAGGCCCGAAGACTACAAAGATGTGTTTGCAATCCTTCAGGAAAATAATATTATCGCAAAACCGCTTTCAGAAAAGCTTCAGGACATGGCTGGTTTTCGAAACCTCCTTGTCCATTTTTATGCAAAGGTTGACAACAGGAAAGTTTTTTCCATAATGCAGAAAGATACAAAAGACATTTCTGAATTTGTGAAAAAGATACTAAAATATATTACTTGAAATTAACAGGAAATACGATGTCAAAAAAACAAAAACGTGAAAAAGAGTCTGGCTTGGGAATCTCTGTCAAAAAGTCAGAGGACTTAAGCGAGTGGTACACGCAAGTCATACAAAAAGCAGAACTTGCAGACTACACATCAGTATCTGGCTGCATGGTACTTCGCCCGTGGGCATACGCAATATGGGAAAACATACAAAAGTACGTTGACGCGAAAATCAAGGCCTTGGGGCACAAAAACGTTTATTTTCCAATGTTTATCCCGGAATCGCTCCTGAAAAAAGAGGCAGAGCATGTTGAAGGGTTTGTTCCTGAAGTCGCATGGGTAACTCATGCAGGGTCTGAGAAACTCGCAGAGCGCCTTGCTGTTCGCCCGACATCAGAGACAATCATGTATGAATCATACTCAAAATGGGTGCGCTCGTGGCGCGACCTTCCGCTTCTTCTAAACCAGTGGTGCAATGTCGTGCGCTGGGAATTCAAGCACCCGAGACCGTTTCTTAGGACGCGCGAGTTCCTGTGGCAGGAAGGCCACACAGTGCATGCAACAAAAGAGGATGCAGACAAAGAATCAATGACCATACTTCTTGATGTTTACACAAAACTTATTGAAAACGAACTTGCAATTGCCATACTAAACGGCAAAAAGACCGAGAACGAGAAGTTCCCGGGCGCGCTTTACACCACAACAATGGAGGCTGTGATGCCTGACGGAAAAGCGCTTCAGATGGGAACATCCCACAACCTCGGGCAGAACTTCGCAAAAGCATTTAACATAACATTTCTTGACAAAGATGAAAAACGAAAAACTGTATGGCAGACCTCGTGGGGCGTTACAACGCGCCTTATCGGCGCAATAATCATGGCGCACGGTGACGACAAAGGCCTTGTCCTGCCCCCGAAAATCGCTCCGACACAGGCAGTCATAGTTCCGATACTTTTTGACAAGACAAAAAAAGAAGTCTTAAAAGAAGCAGAAAAAATCAAAGAATCTCTTGAAAATGCCGGGATTTCAACACACCTCGATGACAGGGACGCATATTCAGCAGGGTTCAAATTCAATGAATGGGAACTTAAAGGCGTGCCACTCAGAATCGAAGTTGGTCCAAGAGACATAGAAAACAAACAAGTAGTTCTTGTCCGCCGGGACATCGGTGAAAAAATAATAATCAAATTAAGCAGCCTTGCAAAAGACGCTAAAAAAGCGCTTGATGAAATGCAAAAAGAGCTTCTTGAAAAGTCGAAAAAATCACTTGATGAAAAAATAAAAGTTGCAAAAGAGTACAACGAACTCAAAAAAATAATTGACAGCGCAATGATTGCAAAAATCTCCTGGTGCGAAAACTCAAAGTGCGAGGAAAAAATCAAGGAAGAAACAGGCGCAACAATGCGCGTCATGCCCTTTGGCGAAGATGTAAAAACAGGCGCAAAGTGCGCTGTCTGCGGCAAGGCAGCGAAGAAAGTTGTTTATGTTGGAAAGAGTTATTGATTCTTATTTTTACAAACCATACGTGATTTAATGCCTGCAATAGATTTCAAAAAAATCGGGGAAGGCGGAGGCGTCTTCACCAAACCAATTCTACACGAAGAAATATTGTATTTTGGGGCTTTCGATAAATACTTCTATGCCGTGGATTCCAAAACAGGAATTGAGAAATGGAGTGTCATTACAAACGGAATAATAATGTCTTCCCCCACACTTATGAAGGACACGCTTTATTTTGGATGTTTTGACAACAATCTTTACGCAGTCTCAATCCATGAAAAAAGAATTTTATGGAAATTTATGACTGGCGGAATAATAGTATCTTCTCCGGTCATCAAAAATGACGTGGTTTACTTTGGCTCATGCGACACATACTTTTATGCAGTATCTACAAAAACACGGGATGTCAAATGGAAATTCAAAACAGAAAACGAAATAATCACAGATGCGATTATTGAAGAAAACAGGATATATTTTGGCTCAACAGACAACTACTTTTACTGCCTTGACCTTGAAGGATCGCTCATATGGAAATTCAGGGCAAATGGTGAATTTCTTGTCCGAACACCGGCAATCTCAGAAGATACAATTTATGCAGCCGCTTCAGACGGGTGCCTTTATGCCCTTGACAAAAACACAGGAGCGTTAATGTGGAAATTCCGCTCTAATGGAGAGTCATTCAACTGCATTTCAATTGAAAGTAACAAAATATATTTTGGAAGCAAAGACAGGCATCTTTACTGCCTCGATAATAAAACAGGCGCAGTTCTTTGGAAATTTCGCGCAGACCAGGGCATAGGAACCCCGCCCACAATTACGGATGACAGAATCTATGTGGGTGCAGATAAAATATACGCTCTTGACAAACAAGGAAACTCAATATGGACGTACGACGCGCACAGCACGCAAATACCTTTTTTTGTTTACAGCCCAATAGCCCAGAATAATTTGCTTTATTTTACAGCATTTGACGGAAACCTAAGATGCATTGATACAGGCGGCAGCCTTGTGTGGTCATTCAGGGTTAAATCCACGCAAAAAGTAAACGTTGAAGTGGGTGCAATCAATGCCGCGTCGTGGTGGGACGAAACTATGTTTTCGCTTTTCGAGGCAGAACATGAAACAACTCCGGAGGCAGAACCGTATGTTCTGAAAAAATACGGTGCTGACATAATCACAGATATTGAAAACAATGTCGAAAAATACGTTGGTGTTGGCGCACTTGGCGTGTACAAAGAACTTCAGGAAAAAGCATATGTTTCAAACCAGGATTCTTA
>JAFCBV010000110.1 GCA_017610545.1 Candidatus Nanohalarchaeota archaeon
ATCCGTCTTGCCGCAACAATAGCCTTCGAGCGCAAAAAAGGCGCAGAATATATAGAAAAAATGGCAAAAGGCGCACTATTCGGCTTCATCGCAAACTTCTCATTCATGTTCACATTAATATTCTGCCTGAACACCATGACACTTTACCATTCATTCATCGCAGCATCCATAGTCTGCCTTACAGCTATCGCAATCCTCAAACACATAAAAAAAACCTCATCCCCAAACACACAATAAAATGCCCCTCATCAACCCAAATCTATATTAGGGAGAACAACCAAATACTCTGCATGGACCCATTACTGATCGGCTCAGCAAACATCCTGCTATTATTTTACTTAATTCTGGCGCGCCACCCCAAACCCCTGAAACTCAAGCCCTATTCCCCTGCAGAAACCAGCAACCTCAAAGAAATAAGAGAAGCAATCCTGAAATAATTCTAAAGACACCACACAACAAATATAAAACTACCTAAAAATAAACACTATTACTATGTATTACATCACAACATCACCCTTGGGACTCTTCGCAACAGACGACAAAAAGAATGAAATCGCGCACATCTACTTCTCAAAAGACCCCAAAACCGCAAAAAAACAATATCAGGACACACTAAAACCAGAGCTGTCAAATGAAGAGACTCAACTGGTAACAAACCTGAAAACAAAAGACATAACATTCGAAATAAAAAAACACGAATATCCTCACCAGTTCCCAAACCCTGCAGGAGAATACGCAAGAGCCAGCCTCTTCAATCTCGCATCAAAAAACAAATTCACCCCCTCTGACTTCAGCACCTTCCTCTACAGCTTCAACTTTGAGTTGACAAAAGACACAATGCAAAGCCAGTCAGTAAACGACAAACTCATAATACAGGCAGTATCAGCAATAGACGACCTGGACAAAACAATAAACGTCATGTGCATGCGCCTGCGCGAATGGTACAGCCTCTACTTTCCCGAAGCCTCAGAAAAGCTAAAAGACAACGAGAGATTCGCAAAATACGTATCCGACACCCTCTACCGCACAGAACTGAACAACATAGATATAGAAGAGACCATCGGCACAGACCTTAAATCAGAAGACCTCGAACAGCACAAACAATTCGCAAACTCAATCCACACACTATTTACCGAGCGCAAAAACCTCGAAAAATACATAGAAAAAAAATGCAAAGAAGTCATCCCCAACATGACAGCAATAATCGGCGCAGAACAGGCATCACGCATACTGGCCCACGCAGGAAGCACAGTAAAGCTCGCCAAATTCCCCTCATCCACAATCCAGATACTGGGCGCAGAAAAAGCCCTCTTCCGCTACCTTCACAACGTCGGCACAAGCCCCAAGCACGGCATAATCTTCAACACCGCATACATCCAGCGCAGCCCAAAAGACGCGCGCGGTAAAATCGCAAGAATCCTTGCAAGCAAACTATCCCTCGCCTCAAAAATAGACCACTACAAAGGCGACTATATCGGCGACAAACTAAAAGAAGACATGGACAAAGCCCTAAACCATGCACTAAGCGCAAAACCCAAAAAAGACAAAAAACAAACAAAACCAAAACAATTCACCCCAAATAACGACCGCTTCAAAAGCCAGAAACAAGACAGCTTCAAGAAACAAGACCGCTTCAAAAGCCCGAAAGAAGACCGTTACGAAAAGCAAGACAAATTCAAAAACAAAAAACACAAAAACAGAGCTATAAACCCAAAATTCAGCACTCCCGGCAATAAGGAACGCACGATACCAAAATCCGGTGGATTCGAACAATATCTTGAAGCCAGATCAAATCAAACCGCAAAAGAAAGAACAAAAACAACATCAGAAACTCAATCCCAAAGAAAACCCAAAAGACAGGACCGCTTCAAAAAAGAAGACAAATTCAAAAAACGCATAAAAAAGAAACACAGACATTGATAAGACAACGTGATAAAAATGCCACAGCAAATAATCTACAAAATGGGACGCGACTACGCAACCCTAAGCATCGCCCCCGGAAAGAAAGTCTACGACGAAAGAATAACAAGACGCGGCAAAGACGAATACCGCATATGGGACCCCACAAAATCCAAACTATCCGCCGCCCTCCACAAAGGCCTAAGAGACCCGCCCTTATTCCGCGGCATGAAACTACTCTACCTCGGCGCAGCCAACGGCACAACCCCCTCCCACATCTCAGACATAATCGGAAAAACCGGCATCATGTACGCCGTAGAATTCTCACCCCGCTCAATGCGCGACCTCATATCCGTATCAAGATCAAGAAAAAACATCATCCCCATACTCGCAGACGCAAGAATGCCCGACACCTACGCAAACCAGCTCGAAAAAGTAGACCTCATCTACTGCGACGTAGCCCAGCCCGACCAGACAGAAATCCTCATAAGAAACGCAAACATCTTCCTGAAAAAAGGCGCACACATAATGATAGCCATAAAAGCACGCAGCATAAACGTAGTAATCCCACCGAAGCAGATATTCGCACAAGAGCGCCAGAAACTGATAGCCGGAAACTTCCAGATATCAGAAGAACTCAACCTTCATCCATTAGAAAAAGACCACGCCTTCTTTGTCGCCAAAGCAAAATAATCAAATTTATCTATTTATATGGTCTGTAAGTTCTTTTCTTAGCGCCTGATTTTTTAGTCCATTGATAATTTTCACTGCCGCATTTTTGTTTGTATCTGCAATGTAGCTTACACACACTTCAATCTTTTCTACATCTTCTTCTTTTTCAATTTTTTCAGAAAGTAGTTCAATATTCATATTACGAATAACTTTCAATCCGATTTCTTTGTTTGCGTGTGTAATCCATTCTACACAACATCCAATCTTTTTTACATCTTCTTCTTTTTCAATTTTTTCAGAAAATAGTTCAATATCCATATTAAGAATAATATTCAATGCTACTTTTACACTCCCATATTCAATCAATTCTACACATAACATAATTTTTTTAATATCTTCTTCTTTCTCAATTTTTTCACAGACCACGTCGACCAATTCCTGTGCTATTTCTTGTCTTCCACGTACAATCCCGAATACACAATCTGCTATCTTTCCAATATCTTCTTCTTTCTCAATTTTCTCACGAACTGTATCGACCAATTTAAATGCTACCTTTTCGTTTGCCCGTGCGATGTCGCTTACACACCATCCTATATTGCTTATATCGTCTCCTTTCTCAATTTTCTCACGGACTGTATCAATCAATTTCAATGCCACTTTTTCGTTTGCCCTTGCAATATGACTCACACACATTCCTATGTAGATTATATTTTTTTCTTTCTCAATTTTTTCACGGACTGTATCAATCAATTTCAATGCTGCTTTTTCGCTTGTCCATGCAATGTGGTTCATACACCTTCCCATCTGGATTATATTTTTTTCTTTCTCAATTTTTTCACGGACAGTACCAATCAATTTCAATACTGTTTTTTCGCTTGCCCGTGCAATGTTGCTTACAGCCCGTCCAATTTCTTCTATATCTCCTTCTTTCTCAATTTTAACAGAAAG
>JAFCBV010000111.1 GCA_017610545.1 Candidatus Nanohalarchaeota archaeon
ACACTATTGCTTGGAAGTTCTATAAGCAAACTCTTCACCATGGCTTTCATAACTGAAATCTACCTTCAGATGACAAAAACAATGTCCCACAAAGCCAAATAAAAAATTACATATCATTACTGCTTCTGATAGATTCAATAATATTAGTAATATCCCCGCTTGCCTTCCAGAAAGTGATTGATACTTCATCAAATGGATTTGTATGCAGGTGATATTTTTCTAAAGGGATATCCAAAGAATCACCTTCATTCAAAATTACTTCCTTGATACTGCCATCATCCTCGACGAGTTTCATCACACACTGACCCTTTATTTGAAACAAAGACTCTAACACAGGACGATTATGCTTTGAAATTTCTTGTTTGGGATTGATTTCCAATGTCCCGACACTCAAATTCTTGTCAGAAAAAGCAATCATAATCTTTCCTTGCGGGATGTTGTACAATTCAAAACTCATATTGATTTAGAATGCGAAAGACTTTAAATAACTTTCCGCCATTAAGAACACATAGGTTAAATAAATGATAAGACATATACTCTTACTTAAATTCAGGGAAAACACGTCAACTGAAGCAATAGACCGGATCATGGATAAGTTTTCAGACTGTGAAGAAAAATTAATCGGTCTTACCTCAATTGAATATGGGAAAAATGTAAGTTCTAAGGAGCACTTAAGTAAAGGGTTTACGCATGGTGTGATTATGAATTTTAAAACACAAGACGATATAATAGCATATAATCATCTCAGGGAACACAAAGAAGCGCAGCAACTCCAAAAACCTCATGTTCTGGATGTCTTGGTATTTGATATTGAATTTTGAGAACCTATATGGGTGCTACCTGTTAGTCATATTTGTCCTGTGAGTAAAATTGCATGAAACACAAACTATATAAAACTAAACTATGAATAAGATATGCAATAGTCAGGTACTATTGCGTTCTTAAAAAACAAAATACTGTTTTAAAACAAAAAAATATTACCCAATAAAAGGAGGATTGATTAACATGAATGGACAAGGACAACAGCCTATCTTCATATTACCGGAAGGCGCACTAAGAGATACAGGCAAAACCGCACAGCGCACAAACATCGCAGCTGCAAAAGCAGTCGCAGACGCTGTAAGGACAACACTCGGCCCAAAAGGCATGGACAAGATGCTGACAGACAGTTTGGGTGACGTTGTGATAACAAACGATGGAGTAACCATCCTTGAAGAGATGGAGATACAGCACCCTGCAGCAAAAATGATTGTAGAGGTAGCAAAAACAATGGACGACGAAGTAGGCGACGGGACAACAACAGCAACAGTAGTTGCAGGAAGCTTGCTGAAAGAATCAGAGATACTTCTGGACCAGAACATCCACCCGATAATGATAGCTCGCGGCTATCGTCTCGCAAAAGAAAAAGCACTGGAAGTCCTAAACAACATTGCAACAACCGTAACAATAAAAGACAAAAAGACCCTCCAGCAGATAGCGATGACCGCAATGACCGGCAAAGGCGCAGAAGCAGCAAAAGACTACCTTGCAAAAATCGCAGTCGACGCAGTAGTCTCAGTAGCAGACGAAGACAACAGCAAAATAACCGTAGACCTCGACAACGTAAAGATCGAGAAAAAAGCAGGCGCATCAACAGACCAGACCGAACTCGTAAAAGGCCTTTTGATAGACAAAGAGCGCGTCCATTCAGGCATGCCGACAACCATCAAAAGCGCAAAAATCGCCCTTGTAGACGCAGCACTCGAGATAAAAGAATCAGAAACAGATGCGCAAATAAGAATCACTGACCCAAGCCAGATGCAGGCATTTGTCGAGCAGGAAGAAAAGATCCTCAAAGAAATGGTAGACAAGATTGTAAACAGCGGCGCAACCGTACTATTCTGCCAGAAAGGAATAGACGACCTTGCACAGCACTACCTCTCAAAAGCAGGTATCTACGCAGCACGAAGGGTAAAGAAATCCGACATGGAAGCACTTGCACGCGCAACAGGCGCACGCTTGGTAACAAACCTCGACGACCTAAGCTCAGGCGACTTTGGATACGCAGGATTGGTAGAAGAGAAAAAAGTAGCAGGCGACGAGATGACATTCATAAGAGAATGCAAAGACCCAAAAGCAGTATCTCTTCTCGTCCGCGGCGGAACCGAGCATGTGGTAGATGAAGTAGAGCGCGCAATGAAAGACGCAGTAGGCGGAATAGCTGCAACCCTTGAAGTCGGCAAATTTGTCGCAGGCGGCG
Organism: Candidatus Nanohalarchaeota archaeon; assembly: GCA_017610545.1. Taxonomy (GTDB): domain Archaea; phylum EX4484-52; class EX4484-52; order EX4484-52; family B79-G9; genus JAFCBV01. The sequence continues at coordinate 2,240 of JAFCBV010000111.1, forward strand.
GCTCACCCGAAGCAGAAGTTGCAAAAGAGCTAAGAACATACGCAAATCAGGTAGGTGGCAGAGAACAGCTTGCAATAAACGCATTCGCAAACGCACTTGAAATCATCCCAAGAACACTCGCAGAAAACGCAGGTCTTGACCCTATAGACATACTGGTTGACCTTCGCGCACAGCACGAGAAAAAAAACATCAACGCCGGCGTAAACGTCTTCACAGGCAAAGTAGAAGACATGCTAGAACAAAGCGTAGTTGAGCCACTAAAAATCAAGACCCAGGCAATTTCATCCGCAGCTGAATCAGCAGAGATGATACTAAGAATCGACGACGTAATAACCGCATCCAAAATGTCCGGCGGCGGCATGCCACCCGGCGCAGGCGGGATGCCAGACATGGGCGGCATGATGTAAGTTTGCCTTAATTATTTGAAAGTGTGGCGCAATGGCGCCATTCTTTATTTCTTTTTCTGTTTATTCTTTTATTGGAGTTATGTCTGGAAAAATGCGCTTTACTCCTAAAACGGCGCATAAAAAAGTATCGTTGATAGTGGTTATATGAAATAGAATTTAAGCTATTGGTACCTGTTACAATTGGTTAGAAGAGGTTGGGGCTACCTCCGGTAAAACACATAATATGTGATGTGGAACAGATAGAAATTTAAACACTACTGGTAGATAAATAATCCGGTGTTCAAATTGAAAATATTAGGTATTGCATCATTTTATAACAACGCATCTTCGAGTCTTTTGGTCGATGGAAAAGTAATTGCCGCCGCCGAAGAAGAGAGATTTAACAGAATAAAGCAAGGGAAAAAATACAATTTTCCAATATCCTTAACAGATTTACCTTTCAATTCCATATCATATTGCCTGGAAGAAGGAGGCATCTCAATTGATGATGTGGATATTGTGGCATATGGATTTGACCCAGCTAAAAAAATTAGCGCATGTTTAAATGACAAAGAAACCCTACAAGATGATGGTCAGGCCTTTTTTGTGAATCTTTTCAACTATGCTATTCCTTCTTTAGAACAGCCAAGAATATCGTATTACCTCAAAAAAAGACTGAACGGAAAAAAAGAGCCTGCAATTGAATTCATTGACCATCATGTATCACATGCTGCAAGTTCTTATTTATTGAGCGGTTTTGCTGAATCGCTGGTATTTGTAAATGACGGTTCAGGCGAAGAAGATTGCATAAGTACATTTATTGCGAATGACAATGAGATGATTAAACTTTTTTCTGTTCCAAGAAAGCATTTCCAAGAAAGCATTCGATAGGTATTACATATCAAAGAGGTACCATGCTTTTAGGTTTCAAAGGTTATCAAGACGAGTATAAGGTGATGGGTCTATCTCCCTATGGAGAACCATCATATTTTGATTGTTTAATGTCGCAAGTTAATGAAAACAATGGCATACTTGAAATTCAAGATGGGCTGCAAAGCGTCCATAATATGGAGGTATTGACAGGAATCAAAAGAAGACAAAAAGGCGAATCTATAGAAGAAATACATAAGAACTTTGCATCATCTTTGCAGAAATTAACTGAATATTCAATAGATTATTATATCAAACGTTTAAAAGATGAACAGCCATCATCAGATAATCTTTGCATGTCCGGAGGTGTTGCATTGAATTGTGTCATGAATGAAAAAATAAGAAAGTTTTTTAAAAATATTTTCATTCAACCGGCTGCCGGTGACGATGGTACGGCCCTTGGTTCAGCTTTATATGTTGCAGGAAAATATGATACTCAATTCAGAAACAGGAAACTAAATGATTATTTTCTGGGTCCAAGTTATTCGGAAGAATCAATAAAAAGGTTATTGGATATTTCAAAAATAAATTACACGCATATGAAGAAACAGGATATTTATGATGAAGTTGCTTGGCAATTGGATGATGGAAACGTAATTGCATTATTTCAGGGCAGAATGGAATATGGTCCGCGCGCCTTAGGAAACAGAAGTATAATTGCCGATCCCACAAAAAAAGAAATGACGAATAGAATAAATCATGCAATCAAATTCAGGGAAGGTTTCAGGCCGTTTGCTCCCTCTGTTTTGAAAGAGCATTTTTCAGATTATTTTGAGGGCGATCCCAATGGAAGAGAATATATGCAATTTGTATGCAAGGTGAAGCCAGACAGAATAAAAGAAATACCTGCCGTTGTGCATGTAGACGGTACAGCACGGGCGCAAACTGTTGATATGAAATCCAATAAAAATTTATATAATTACATTATGGCATTCAAAGAAAAAACAGGAATACCTCTTCTTATAAATACATCATTCAATGTAAATAATTGGTCTTCCTTGGAGGGAAAGCCTATTGTCATGTCGCCTGAACATGCAATCAGTGATTTTTATACATCCGGTCTTGATACATTGATTATGGAGGATTTTTTAATAACAAAGTAATCTGTTATTCTTGGTTAATAAGAGAAAATCTTACTACCTTTAGAATATCATGCTTTTTTATGGGTCGAGAATAATATTCTGAATATTTTTGTAACATCTGATTTTCGTTTTCAAATGCTTCATGACCTTTTTTATCTTCATTTGATAAATTCTCAAAAGTTGTTTCTTTTACAGAAATAATTTTTGCTTTTGCAAATTCTCTTTCATCTTCAGAATTTATCATAGACAATACATCATTAACATGCAACTCTTTATCGTCAAAAAGTCTCCATGTCGTGTTTTTTTCACCTGAAATTACCAATTCAATCAGTTCTTCGACAAATTTAAGTTTTTTCATTTTGAAACCTCTATTATTTCTGATATCGTTCACGCCTATTACTACATTGGCAAACATAACCAAAAAACAATAGGCGTGAACTATATGGCAAAGACATATATCCAAAAAGTTATGTCTTTGACTATAGTTATATACTCTCTTTTATTTTTAAATTTATATGCCGGGCAAATTGAATCACCTTTTAGGAAATTAGTCGTATCGAGACGTGAACCCTGCAGATTTTAGTCTGCAGATGGAGCGCATGTTATTTCTTTAATGAAAAAGAATGAATGATCTGATCAAAATATTTACTATACGGATTTTTTTTGCTACGCAAAACCCAGTTTAATATTTCTTAATGCGATATTTATCGAGGATAGTAACTGTTCATATGTTGGTTTCTTTTTTGATTTTTTGCCAGACTCAACAAAATCCTGCAATTCTTCATACTCTTCGTTTGCTAATTCATCAAATTGAACAATTACGTCTTTCATATTTACATCACAGTTACCGCATTTTCTAATTTTTTCTTTAGTTTAACAGAAATATCTTCTTTGTATATCCAGATTATACCTTCTTTTAGTATTGCTATTTTGCCACTATCTCCAAGATATTCAAGAATGAGATTTAATGTTGGTCTCATAATCTTTTTAGATAGTCTTCGGTCTATTTCATTCTTGGATAGGGGCTCTTCTGCATTTTTTATTATTTTTTCTACATTTAGTATTGTATCTAATCTTGGAAAATGTAATACTTCGCCCATTAGGTAGTTTTTTTGTGTTGTTAACATAATTATCACCATATATATTTATACTATAGTATAAGTTTATATCTTATTTAAAGCTATCGGCCTATTCTCGTTAAACTTTTTTCAAGATTTCATTCCTTATTGCACGCGCAATGAAAGACGCAGTAGGCGGTGTAGCCGCAACCCTTGAAGTCGGCAAATTTGTCGCAGGCGGAGGCTCACCCGAAGCAGAAGTTGCAAAAGAGCTAAGAGCATACGCAAATAAAGTAGGCGGCAGGGAACAGCTCGCAATAAACGCATTCGCAACCGCGCTTGAAGTCATCCCAAGAACACTTGCAGAAAACGCAGGTCTCGACCCCATAGACATACTCGTTGACCTTCGCGCACAGCACGAGAAAAAAGACATCAACGCTGGCGTCAACGTCTTCACAGGCAAAGTAGAAGATATGCTGAAACAAAGCGTAGTTGAGCCACTAAAAATCAAGACCCAGGCAATATCCTCCGCAGCAGAATCCGCAGAGATGATACTAATAATCGACGACGTAATAACCGCATCCAAAATGTCCGGCGGCGGCATGCCTCCGGGCGCAGGCGGAATGCCAGACATGGGCGGCATGATGTAAGTTTGCCTTAATTATTTGAAAGTGTGGCGCAATGGCGCCATTCTTTATTTCTTTTTCTTTATTTTTCATGTTTATTCGATACTTTCCATAGTTACTTAAAATGCGCCTTAGCACCCAAAACAGGGTATTACAGACAAAAATACGCTTTACCCCCCAAAAATAGGGTATTAAGCAGACAAAAGTATTCTTTAGCACCTGAAACGACGCACAAAGCATAAAAAAGTCTGCTTAATCGTCGTCATGTTCAATAAGTTTTAAGCGGTAAAATTATAAACTCTGGCTCTCTTAATAAATATCATGCAATCTGAACT
>JAFCBV010000112.1 GCA_017610545.1 Candidatus Nanohalarchaeota archaeon
AGATCCCATGTAAAGCGCCAGTATTTTGGCTCCATCCCTGTCAAGCCCTGTACTGTATCTTTCGTATTTTTTCATGGCCTTTCCAATAGGAGAAAACATCTGCAAAACCCGCGCTTCAGCAAAGGCGCCCTCATCATCCAGCTTTTGTTTTTGTTCTTTGATCTGTTTAAGTTGGGCAAGCTCATCACTTTCATTCAGCGCACTCAATTCCTTTTGGAGTTCTTTTTCCTGAACATGCATTTTTTTAACAGTTGCCTTAGCATGTTTCAATTTTTCTTCCCCTGTTTTTTGCGCGCCCATAAGCACTTTTATTTCCTCTATTTTTTCTTCTGTTTCAAAAATTGAATCTATCTTTTGTTTGTTTTCATGAAGCGCTTTCTGGGATTTACCTAAGACAACGCCCAGTTTCCTTAAGCTGTTGCCAAAATCCTTTACTTCTTCAGTAAAGAGCATGTTTGTGAAATGGATGTTTTTGGCTGTGTCCTTAATGAGGTTGTTTAATTCAAGGCCAATCTCGCTGTGAAACCTTGAAGTTTCCGGAAGATTTTTTGCATCAGGAAACTTAATTTTGCTGTTGAATGCACGAACCTTTTTTACGAGCGCTTTCCTGTTGTCAATGGCAAACAGCTTAACCCTCTCTTCAGGCTCTTTTTCGATTTTTGCGCATTCAAGGCGCCCGATGCACACATTTAGCTCTCCGGAAACAGCCTTCAACTCTTCAAAAAATGTTTTCGTGCTTTGAGTTACAGGTTCCAGAATCCCTGAAGTTTCTTTGTTAAACCAAGAGCCCAACTCATCAAAACGCACCGTTGTTTTAACAGGTATGATTTCCTCTTCATTCTTCTTGCTGCCGAATAGTTTCGAGAAAAAACTCATTATGTATGATTCTGATTGCAGTTTTAAATGTGTGTTGAGATGTATGTCAATTTATCTGTGTCCCAAGTCCACTTTCGCCAAGAAGCGCCCTCTTTACATATCCTGGCTCGTTGCCGTTGATTATTTCTGATTTTGTTCCTTTGAGTTCAAGCAGGTTCTTTATTTTGTTTTTCATGCCGCCTGTGACGTCCGTATTGCTTGAGCCACCGGTTTTTTCAAGGACTTCCTTAAAGTTCTCGCGCGTAATCTCCGGAATCAGTTTAGCGTCAGAGTTCTCCTTTGGGTTTGAGTCAAAGACCCCGCCGACATCTGTTGCGTGTATCAGCCTTTTTGCATGAAACTCCTTTGAAAGATAAGTGCATATGTCGTCTCCTGAAAGAATTGAGCACCCCTGTATCCGGTCGTATGCAGGAACCCCAAAAAGCGTTGGCACAAGACCAAGTTCAAGCATACCTTTTATCGCACCTGTGTCCATACCCTCAAACTTTTTTGCATCCATGATTGCCGTTGCAGAAGCCTGAACCGGTATTATCGGCACATTGTTTTTAAGAAATTCTTTGCAGACCTTGACATTCAACTCGTTCTGAAGACGCTGCGTTTCTGCAAAATCCATAAGCTGGGATTCTTTTGTTATTCCATTGTTTATTCCTGTTTTTTTCACAATTACATGACCAAAGGAACCGACTCCGTGAACGAAAACAAGAGAAAAATTTCCTTCTTTGTATGCATCGCCAACTTCTTTTGCAAGGCGCTTCAAGTTAGGGTAATTTATTGTTGGCGTGTCTTTATCCTTTTCTGTTATTAGTGAGCCACCGAGTTTTAGTACGATTAAGTCTTTCATTTCTCCCACCTCTTGTAAAGATTGTGCTCAACTTCAAACGCGTCAAGAACCCGCCCGACAACATTGTCTGTCATGTCTTCCACGCTTTTCGGCTTTGTGTAATAGCAGAGCATAGGAGGTATTATCCAGACACCGATGCGCGAGAGTTTCAGCATGTTTTCAAGGTGTATGGCATTAAGCGGGCTTTCGCGCGGCACAAGCACAAGCTTTCTCTGCTGTTTGAGCTGCACATCCGCAGCCCTTGACACAAGATTATCTGAATACCCGTTTGCGATTGCAGAGAGTGTCTTCATGCTGCAGGGCGCAACAATCATGCCGTCAACTTTGAAGCTTCCTGATGCAATACTCGCGGCAATATCGTTTTCCGCGTATATTTTGTCAGAGCTTGACTCTATGCGCTTCATTGATTCTTCGAAATTGTCGCTTTCGTACTTCATAACGGTTTTTGCGGATTCAGACACAACAACATGGGTTTCAATGCCTTTTTTCTTCAATTCCTCGATGGTCCGAATACCTAGTTCAACACCGCTCGCGCCTGTTATAGCAACTATGATTCTAATATCAAAACACCTTTATTTCCGTCAACTGTGACTTTCTGCCCGTCTTTTAGAGTTTCGTAGGCATCTTTTTCAAGCTTGTCAATTGCCGGAATTTCGGAAATTATGGCGCCAACAGCCACGATTGCCTCGCATTCCCGGTTTATGATGGCAAGAGGCGCGACATTGTTTTTCTTCAGGCGGTAAAGCGTGTATGAACCAACGGTTGAACCCTTTCCCCGTGGAAATACGAGTATTTTGCCTGAAATTGATTTTCCTTTGAGTACGTGCCCCTTTTCGACGACAACGCCTGTGTCCGGGTCAACGCCCCCGTAAAATGAGATAGCGTCCGAACTAACAAGAACCTCTCCTTTTGCAGTTCCTTTTGATATTGTTCTTGCTTTTAGTTTTTCCATGTCCCTCTCACCGCGCACTCCATACATTGTTTCGTGCTTCCAAGCCGTGTCTTAAAATCATTCGAGCCATGCCCGTAAAAGCAAGCCTTTGCAGAATTTGTTGCCATGCATTTGAACCGACCTTTTAGAGGCGCGACCGCCATGCATGTGTCTGCCGCAACAAATGCGCCCGCGTCCTCAATTGTTTTTATGAAGCCGAGTTTTTCTGCTTCATCTTTTATTTTTCGTGCAGTTGAAATCCACGTGGTGATTTTAACCTTTTTACCGAAAAGCAAACCCGCAATTTCTTTCAATTCTTCAATCGATGCGTGAGGGCATCCAAGCGCCACAAAATCAACATCACACTCATCATTAAGCGCGTCTTTAGCGCTCTGAATATTTGTTTCTGTTATCTCAACTTTTTCATCAGGCACTGTCGTCTTGTTGGGAGTTATGCCCTCAACATGAAACAATGCAGTCCCGCCATAAGTTGCAATAGATGCAGAAAAAATCTTTAGCTGATTTGTGTCTGCTTTTTGCAGTCCTACAATATAAGGTATTTTGTTCCCAATCTTCTTCCCGATAGCATAACCAAGCGCACTGAACCCATCAAGACCATTAATGTTCGCCATAACTGAAACAGTTACCTGCGCCTGCCTGTTCTCATCAAGATGCATGCCATACATCGGAGTTTTCCCGACAATTGCAGCAGCAAGAGCAGAAGGCCCCCCCTCACGATTTGTTTTCGCGCCAAGTACAGAATTCGCAAAACATACAGCAGAGGATTCAGACCATGCAATGTGCTCA